>NZ_HG315671.1:0-73028 GCF_000723205.1 Formosa agariphila KMM 3901
CTTATTAATCATTAATAGAATGATAAAAGAAGCCTTGAAACAATTTAGGTTGATGTAGGATTATAATGAAGTATAATCAGTCTAGATACTCCTGTTTTAAATCGTTTTAATTAAAGATTTCGAAATCCGAACCGAAGCAATTTTTGAAGCGATGATTCCTAAAACAGAAATTGTTAGTAATACAACAATAATATTCGGAATAGTAATTGCCACAGGATAAGGTAGGCTAGGCGTAATCATAACTAAAGAAAAGGCTTGTTGTAAGCCAACAATTATAAGTCCAAGTATTAAGCCTACAATACCGCCGAAAATAGACATTAAACTTCCTTGAAAGAAAAATATGCGTCGTATATCTTTTACAGAAGCTCCTAGCTTATAAAGTGTACTTAATGTTTTCTTTTTGTCTAAAATCATCATGACTATAGAGCCAATCACATTAAAAAGTGCAATAATTAAAACTAAGGTGAAGATTAAATACACGGCTAGATTTTCTGTATTCAACATTTTATAAAGCGCATCATTTAACTGAACACGGTTTTTAATAAGTACACTTTCACCTAAAATAGCTTGTAGTTGAGGTTTAATTAAATCTTCGTCTATATTAGGGTTCAATTTAAATTCTAAAGCTGAAACTTGATTTTGCTTATAACTTAAAAGTTCACGAGATTTTTCGAATGCTGTGTATATATACGTTTCGTTTAAAGATTCATTAATATCAAACAAACCAACATTTACACAATGTATGGCATTAAATGCGCTTTTTGTTGAGGTTATTTGTCCTGTTCCTGGTTTCGGTACATAAATGGTAACCGATTTCCCGTAATCTAAAACACCAAGCGATAAATGATTAGAAACACCCCACCCGGCAACCATTTGATCTGTATTTGGACGTAACCAACTCCCTTGAATAATAACAGAATCGATAGCGTTTACCTGATTGTAATTTTCGTCGACACCTTTAATAAATGCGGGGAAATTTTTACCATCGTAAGCTAGAATAACACGTTCTTCAATAATTTTAGAATAGGATGCTACACCGTCTAAATTATTCATGGCTTTAAATTGACTAGAAGATAGCATAAACGATTTTCCAGATTTAGGTACAGCCTTTAAATCGGGGTCTATAATACTAGAAAATTGTAATGTAAAAACCTTTAGACCAGAAAATCCAGAAAGGACAATAAATAAAGAAGCTGCTCCTAGAATAACACCTATAGCAGCAATAATAGTTATAAAATTAATGGCATTGTTACTGCTTTTAGAGCGCAAATAACGTTTGGCAATATACAGCGGAAAATTCAATCTACGACTTTTTATGTTTTCCTAAAAGGTCTGGATTGTTAATAGGGTCGTCTTCACCTTTTAGAGATTTTTCAATTTGATCGATGTACTCTAAAGAGTCGTCTACAAAGAATTCTAAATTAGGCATTCTACGCAATTGGTGTTTTGTACGTTGTGCCAACTCATGTCTAATTAAAGGTGTATTAGAACGAATACCAACCAATAACTCTTTGGCTTTGTCGTTCGGGAAAATACTAAGATACACTTTGGCAATAGACAAATCTACAGTGACATTCACTTTAGATACCGAAATTAAAATCCCTTTCATGCCACCTTGGGTAGCAGCATTTTGAAGTACATCTACTAAATCACGTTGTAAAACTGAGCCTATTTTTTTCTGTCTATTACTTTCCATGCTGCAAAAATAGTTGATATTTAAAGATAATCTTACTTTTTGGTATTAAAATTTACTTGAGTTTATAAAAGTATAAAATAATTAATTCACAGCCTACTACGAGCCTGAGGGTGAGTTTGTATGTTTCATAATTAAAATATTAAAAAAAGTAATTAAAAAAGGTTTGCAGAACATTAAAAATAATAGTAATATTGCACTCCAATTTTGAGGTCCTATAGCTCAGTTGGTTAGAGCACCTGACTCATAATCAGGTGGTCCCTGGTTCGAGCCCAGGTGGGACCACTTCAATAATGGCAAGCCTTTCGAGAAATCGAGAGGCTTTTTTGTTTTGGATAATTTGCTACTGTATTGAGTATTTCTAATATAATCTATTCTATTTAAACAAGATTACTGTATTAATAGTACACCCTCAGCCTCAAAGCGGTATTGCATTTTAGGCATTGTTATGGCTGCAATTTCTTCAGCAGACTTACCCGCATCTTCTGCATAATGTCTTAATTCCTCTACAGAAGTTTCGGTAACAAAAGCTTTTCCATCAACTATAGCTTCTCCTTTAGCATCTAGAGGCATAAAAAAACCATAATCTTTAAATCTAACCAATACGGTCTTATCTCCTTTAACATCTAATGTCATCCAACAGCCTGTTTTAGGGCAAACCTCAACAATTTTTCCTTTCAGTTTAGAGCTAATGGTGTCTCCTAATTTTAAATTTTTATAATGCGCCATCATTGCGTCTGAGGTTAAAACATCAGAATCATTAATTTTTTCACCGTAAGAATCATATGAAATCGCTACTGTAGTATCATCAATAATAGATGCATCCACGGACTTAGGTTTGTTATCGCAAGACCAAATCAACACGTTAATTACCATGAGATAAATTAGTTTTTTCATATTGTATTCGTTTTTAGAGGTTAGTTAAAACAAATTTAGGTGAATTAATTCTGAATTATATGAAAATTATAGAATTCTCTATTTTGGGAATAACGTTATAATAGTCATTAATATAACCTTAGTAAGCTATTTTAAGACTTATCTGGCCACATATCTGGTAATTCGCCACTAAAACCAAATTCTGGTAAAGTATTAATGAGTTCCATGTCTGTATTGCTTAACTCAAAGTCAAACACATCTATATTTTCGGCTATGCGGTCTGGATTGCTTGATTTAGGAATCACTATCGCTTGATGTTGCAGAATCCAACGTAAACAGATTTGAGATACCGATTTGTTGTGTTTTTCTGCAATGGATTTAAGCTCGGGATTGTCGAACACTTTTCCTCTGGCTAATGGCGACCAAGATTCCACTGCTATATTTTTAGATTTACAATAGCCCACTAATTCGGGTTGCCAATAGCCCGGATGAAATTCAATCTGGTTCACCGCTGGTACAACCTTAGCAGTTTCTAATAAAGCATCTAAATGCGATTCAAAAAAATTACTTACTCCAATAGATTTTATTTTGCCTTCAGCTTGTAATTCTTCCATCGCTTTCCAGGTTTCTGCATTGGTTTTCTTCCAATTGGTATAGTTTTTCTGATTCGCTGGCCAATGAATTAAATACAGATCTATATACTCTAAATCTAATCGCTTTAAGGAGGCTTCAAGTTCTATTTTGGTAGATTCGTAACCCAAAGACTCTCGCCATAATTTAGTGGTTACAAACAATTCTTTCCTAGAGATACCACTTTCCTTTATTCCTTTGCCAACTTCGGCTTCATTGCCATAGGCTGCGGCTGTATCTATTAATCGATAACCCTTTTTAATTGCGGTTTTTACAGCAGCTATGCCTTCTTGTTCTGTAGATTTATAAGTTCCGAATCCGAGTTGAGGAGTGGTGTTTCCGTCGTTTAATGTTATGGTTTTCATGATTTTTAATATTTAATTTTGATGTCTAAAAAACTGAATCTAAAGTGTACAAAACTTGAAGTTAGTATATTACAGCCATCACTTTTAATTGTAACACAATCAAGAAAAAAGTGTTTAAATTTTCACTATTCCACTTTAAATTATAAACTATTAGATAACTTTTAATTACAGTCACTATAGATTGCAAATTCCCAATTCCTCTTAACAAAAAATGGATTTAAGCACTTTAGTAAGCAAAGACATCTTATTTTTGTAATTGAAAAAATCCATTCATGACATCAAAATCATCAAAAGAGCCCGGACATTTAAGTAGGGTTAAAATGCCGTTGTCTTTTTTTAGCAGAAACTTTACAGTGTATAGAGTCTTACTATTTTGTGTACTATTTGTAACGCAATCTCAATTATACAGTCAGAATAGTGACAAAAGTATTTCAGTAAACTATGTTGAGAATGATGATTTTATTATTGATGGTGTTTTAGATGAAGCCATGTGGGAACAAGCAATTCCTACTGGAGACTTTACAGAATATTTTCCAACAGATAGTAAGCCTGCAGAATACCAAACCGAGTTAAGAATGTTGTATAATGAGGGCTTCTTATATATTGCTGTAAAAGGCTATGCGCCAGGTAAGAACTATAAAACGCCATCTTACGAAAGAGATTTTAGTATAAGTGGAGCAGATATTGTTAACCTGATGTTCGATACGTATAGCGATAGAACCAATGCCTTTTTATTTGGAATAAATCCGTTTGGTGTAGAACGAGAAGGTGTTATTTATAGAGGAGGAGTAACGGGAGATTTAGATTTAAACTGGAATACAAAGTGGAAAGGAGAGTCTCAAATTTATGATGGCTATTTTATTTCTGAACTTAAAATCCCGATGTCTGCATTTAAATTTAAAGCAGGTATAACAAAGTGGAAATTCTCTGCAATGCGATCAGATACACAATCTAATACAAAGAGTTCATGGTCTAGAGTTCCTCAAAATCAAAATCAGCTTAACTTAGGGTATTTTGGAGATTTAATTTTTGAAAAACCACTACAGAAAACAAGAAATCCTATTTCTGTAATTCCTTATGTTACCCCTTCTTTTACGAATAGAAATTATGAAGGTGAAAAGTCTTTCGATTTTAAAGCTGGTTTCGATGCTAAAATTCCTATTAAAAGTAGTTTAATGTTAGACTTAACGGTGTTACCAGATTTTTCTAGTGACGATGTGGTATCAGGAACTAATAATGTCACTCAATTTGAAATAAAACAGGACGAAACTCGATTGTTTTTTATTGATAATGGCGATTTGTTTAACGGATTTGGAAATACAGACAATGCCTTGCCTTTTTATTCGAGACGTGTTGGTTTTGCAAAAGACAAAGAGGGTCAGGATGTTGTAGTGCCACTTTCGGTAGGAGCGAAATTTACTGGGAAAATCAATAACAAATTAAGAATTGGGATATTAGATGTCCAAACCGAAGAAGATAAAGGAGAGTATATACCTTCTAATAATAATTTAATTATTGCTGCCGAACAAAAGGTTTTTAATAAATCGAATATTTCAATGTTCTTTATTAATAGGCAAGCAACGAATTTTAATGAAGAAAGCTCTGGTACAGAATACAACCGTGTTGCTGGTACAGACTTTAATTTCTTTTCTAAAAATAATAGTGTCGATGGTAAGGCGTTTTTTCATAAATCGTTTACTCCCGGAATCGATGGTGATGCAATTTCTGCGGGAACAGATTTAAATGTAGAAAAAAGAACTTATTCGTTAGGTCTTACTACACAATATGTGGATAACGGATTCGTGTCGGATCTTGGCTATATAAAACGTAGTGATATATTAAGAGCAAATCCTTCAGTTAAGTATAATTTATATCCAAAATCTGATGCTATAAATACTATTATATTTAGTGGTAGTTATAATGGGTATTGGAGAGCTTCTGGCGGGAATGATCTTAGGGAAGGATATACGGCTTTAGGTGCCGAAATAAACTTTACAAGTGGTGCTTTAGTTTCATTAACGGGTAATAAAAACTACGAATATTTATACACCCCTTTTGATCCCGTAGGAGCCAAAGGTAACGGAGAACCTGTGCCGGTTGGAGGTTATAATACTATAGATTTTGATCTAGATTTTAATACCGATAAACGTAAGGCATTTTGGCTTGAGGGTACAGCGACTTATGGCTCTTTTTACACTGGCGATAAGTTTAGTGCAGATGTTACGTTTCAATATAGATATCAGCCGTTATTTTTTGTTTCTGTACAAATTCAATACGACGATATTAAACTACCGGAACCTTATTCTTCTGGTCAGATTTGGTATTTGGGGCCAACACTTAATGTGACGTTTTCTAAAACATTATTCTTTAATACCGATGTGCAATACAGCTCGCAATCGGATAGTTTCTTATTGGTCTCCCGTTTGCAATGGAGATATGCGCCACTATCAGATGTATTCTTAACATTTACAGATACAGATAATACCAATCCTTTCGAACTTGTAGAAAGAGGATTGTATTTAAAAGTTACCTATTGGTTAGATATTAATAGAAGGAAATAATGCACAAGGTGTTATCGTCGTGTATTCAAAATGAAATCGGTGTTTTTGACTTTAGAGTTTGCTGAAAAAATCCCAAATTAAAACATCAGAGGCTAATCCAGAATTGGCTTTTGTTGGTAAATCGTGTCCAAATCCATCAAGTTTATAATACCATACCTGATTATTATTTATGCCTTTCTTGTAGTGGTGTGCTTCAATGTTCGGATAAGACCGACTGTCTTTTTCCGTACATCTATTTAATTTTGACCAGTACTCTATTATGGTATCCATAGCAGGAGCTCCGCCCCAACCATATGCGGTAGACATACTACCATCAATAGGAACGGCCTTGTCTTGGGTTCCAGATATCTGTAATATTGAAATAGGGAAAGCATGGGCCTCTCTGTTCTTCCAAGTAGCGCCAGACATTGTGCCACCAATAGAGGCTATGGCCTTAAATACTTTTGGTGATTCGCAGGCCAAAGTATAACTCATAAAGCCTCCGTTAGATATACCACATACAAAAGTCCGTTTTGGGTTTAGCTCATATTTGGTTTGTAAGTGTTTTGCGAGCTCAGTAATATAGCCCGTATCGTCTATAGTAGATGCTTGTAAGTCGCAGTTCCAGTAGGGTTTTCCAGTATTACTATCCAGAGTACCTTGTGGATAACACACCATAAAATTGTTAAGAGAAGCAAGACTGTCTAATCGTAAACTTTGTTTATAATCTTTGGCATAACGGCCATAACTATGCAGTACAAAAACTAAAGGCGCATTTTTCGATAAATTGTCGGGTTTATACAGGACATAAGTGCGTTCTAAATTATCGTGTCTAAACGTATTTTTAATATTGTTTTTCTTGCAAGCGCACAAAAGTAAAACCACGAGTATTACTGTGTAAAATTGAATATGTCGGTTTTGTGCTATCATTTTTAACACCGTAATAGATTATGTTTTTAATTTGAAAACAGATGTATTGTGTTGATTATTAATTTGCTGTAAGTTATAAATTTATTTTAAATCTGTTTCATGGTACTAAATTGTCTTTGCTTATAACGTATAAGAGGTTACAGCGGAGGTTCTTAAAAATAAGCATTCTAATACTGTGAGTACATTTCATTTCATTTATAACATATTGATTCTGCATTATTTAGTATTAGAGTTTTATATGCGTTTTTATTTGTTAAATTTTTAACTTTTGCGTAAGTTTGGTTTACCAATCTGGTTTACCAGATAGAAATAAACAATTAACTAAAACAGATTTAACTAATGAAAAAAATTACACTATTTTTTCTATTACTGTGTACCATGACAGTAATGGCACAAAACAAAACCTACTTTATCGATGACCCTGAGTCGTTGCGGGATGTATTTTATCAGCCAGGTGATGAAATTATCCTAAAAAATGGGGTTTACGATACAGATGAGCGTATGCGATTTCTGGGTTCTGGTACCGCAGAAAATCCTGTTATCTTTAGAGCAGAAACACCTGGAGGTGTTATTCTTACTGGTGGTGCACGATTAACCATTGGTGGAGAAACAGACGATGATACTGGTGAAAAAATTGCAACAGGAGAATATTTAATTGTAGATGGTCTTTATTGGAAAGGCGGTTACGGCGCTAACAATTTTATAGAGTTTAGAAATGGTTACGACTTTGCACACCATAGTACCATTCAAAATTGTGCTATCGATGGACTGGAAATCGAACCAGACGATATAGAAGAAGGAGTTTATGCAAAACACCGTTGGATTGTATTGTATGGAACTTACAACAGTGTTTTAAACTGTTCATTTATGAATAAGAAAAGTGCAGGTGCTTTAATATTAGCAGAATATTCATATAATGCTGTAGGACCACCTTACGGAGACGACGACGATGATAATGCAAATAATACGCGTTGCGACTTAGTAGGACACACCATTAGTAATAATTACTTTTATAAGTACGAAAAAAAGAATCAGTCTTTTGAAAATGCTGGAGATAGTGAAACCATTCGTATTGGAACAAGTGAATACCAAAATGTAAATAGTGGTGCTGTAGTAAGTAATAATTATTTTGTGGAAGCCGATGGTGAGAATGAAATTATTACCAATAAAAGTAAAAATAACTTTTATATAAATAACACGTTTAGAAGATCTAGAGGATCTTTAGTTTTGCGTCATGGTTCTAATGCTACTGTAGAAGGAAATTATTTTTTAGGTGAAAATGTAGATGGTACTGGAGGTATTAGAATTACAGATAGTGACCATACAATTACTAATAATTACATCCAAGATTGTATTACTGTTTTAGATCAAGCCAAGTGGAATAATGGAATCACATTTATAGGTGGTGGAGATGATGCTGCGGTTAATTGCTCATCTACAAAAGTTTCAAACGGATATCAACAAACAGAGAATATCACGGTATCTAGAAATACAATTGTAAATACAAATGCACCTTTATTTTACAACACAGATAAAGGGTCTACAGATCCAACAGGAGCAGTATCAGATAACTTAATTTATTTTACCACAGATAATGCTAATATTTCAGAAGTAATTTCTGGAGATACAGATAATGCTTACGAAAACCTTGGTACAGCTTTAAGCTATTTAGGAAACGTTTACACAGGAACAACTTTAGGTGTAACTAACGATGGTTTTACTGAAGGAACAGAAGTTACTGCAACAGAAAATGGTGAAATCTTTACGTTTGCAGGTGCAGATGGTAAAGGTGCAGATATGGGGGCTTACCAACCTGCTACAGACAGTATGGTAGGGCACAGTATTGGAGCTTGTTTCTTAAATAATGAAGGTAATGGTATCACAGATGGTAACTGTACTATCGAAATCCCGGAATCTATAATTGTGAGTAGTATTCCAACATTTCCTTATGAAGCTAGTAGTGCAGATGTTACTGTTACGGCTAATGTAGGATGGACTGCAGTATCTAATAACGATTGGATAACTATCGAACCAGATGCAGCCGATGGCGATGCAACTGTTGTGGTTTCGGTAACCGAAAACACAGAATTAACAAGCAGAGAAGGGTCTGTAACATTTACACAAGTAGATGGCGGAGATGGTATTGTAAGAGAATTAGTTGTAACTCAAGATGGTGGACCTAGAACCGATTTAATAGAAGGGGTTTCTATTGCCTTTGTTTCTAAAGAAAATAGTTCTAAGAATGAAGTTGCGACAAATATGTTGGATAAAGATTTAAGTACTGTTTGGACAGCAGACGATGGAGATATTGTTGCTGGAGATTATAAAGGCGATGGAGAATATGTTATTCTTGATTTAGGAGGTACTTATAATTTAGACTTTATGCAGTTTAACACTACCGATAAAAGTGAAGCATTCGGGTATCAAGTGTTAGTATCTACAACTGGTATAGATGATGCAGATTTTTCAATGATTTTACCTACTGAAGACGATTTATTATTTACCGCAACAAACTCTACCGCGTATAACGAGTACGATGTTAATGCTAAAGCTAAATATGTTAAGGTTATAGGTTTCGGAAGATTTAAAGAAGTAGATGATTCAGATAGAGCTACTGCAGATTATAGTCGATCTAGTGCGTGGACTGCAATTGGAGAAATTGAATTTTTCGGAGACAAAGCGCGTGAGAATTTAATTAACACAGGTGGGGCAGATGATCCTGTATCTGTAAATTCTTTTTCTAGTGATAATAGTTCTAAAGACGAAGTTGCTACAAACACTTTAGATAAAAATTTAAACACGGTATGGGCCGCGCAAGATGGTAGTGTTTTAATAGACGATTATAAAGGTGATGGGGAGTATATTATATACGATTTAGGAAGTCCTTATACATTAGACTTTATTCAATTAAATACTACAGATAAAGACGATGCCTTCGGAATCCAAATTTGGGTATCTACAACAGGTACAGATGATGCAGACTTTTCTAAAATCGTTCCAAGTGCTGGAGACTTAGAGTTTACAGCAACAGGTACAACAGATTTTAATCAGTATATAGTTGATGCCGATGCACGTTATGTAAAATTAATAGGATATGGAAGATTTAATGCCGATGGAGATAAGAGAGAAAGCGCTTGGTCTGCTATAGGAGAGATTGAGTTTTACGGAGAGTCAACAACCTTGTCGACAACAGATATAACTAAAAACAGTCTGAAATTGTATCCAAACCCAGTTACAAACGGAGTTCTGTATTTAAGTAAACAATCTGGTAATTTTGATACCTTAAGAATTTACGATGTTTCTGGTAAAACTATTTTATCGAAAGCATTAAACGGATCAATGGCTAAAGAAGAGCTTAACGTGTCTTCATTATCCCCAGGTTTATATTTTGTTGAAATTTCAAATGCTAGCAGCAGAGTTGTTAATAAAATAGTGGTTTCTAAATAACCGGTATTTTAAACACTAATAATTTTTAACCCTCAGAGAATACCATTCTCTGAGGGTTATTTTTTTGACCTTACAAAAATACCACAGTTTAAAAACCTTCTAAATAATATACTGCGTATAAGTTATTATCTTTAAGTACGACCTAATAGTAGTTAACAATCAATTTATGGAACACATTGCCATTATAGGAAACGGAATTTCGGGTGTGACGCTTGCGAGACATATCAGAAAAAATTCGGATAAAAGGATAACTATAATCTCTTCAGAAACAGAACATTTTTTTTCACGCACAGCGCTCATGTATATTTACATGGGACATATGAAGTTTGAAAATACAAAGCCCTACGAAGATTGGTTTTGGGATAAGAACAGAATCGAGCTCAAGAAAGGCTTCGTAAAACAGGTCGATACCACTTCAAAAACACTTCATTTTGCAGAAGGCGATACGCTTAAATACGATAAACTCGTCATTGCAACAGGAAGTAAACCTAATAAGTTTGGATGGCCAGGGCAGGACCTTAAAGGTGTTATGGGCATGTATCATAAACAAGATTTAGAAAGCTTAGAAACCTATGCGCCTAATAAGGAAACATGTAATAGAGCCGTTATTGTTGGAGGCGGATTAATTGGTATTGAAATGGCAGAAATGCTAAATTCCAGAAATATTCCGGTTACATTTTTAGTGCGTGAAAATAGTTTTTGGAATGGTGTGTTACCTAAAGGCGAAAGTGAAATGATTAACCGTCATATAAAAAGCCATCATATAGACCTTAGGTTGTCTACAAACTTAAAGGAAATTGTTTCAGACGAAAACGGCAAAGTAAAATCTGTAATTATTGAAGAAACAGGAGAGGAAATTCCGTGTAATGTAGTGGGCCTTACAGCTGGAGTTGCTCCAAATATCGACTTTCTAAAAGACTCTGGTGTAGCAATAGGTCGTGGTGTAAAAGTGAATCGGTTTTTAGAAACTAACGTAGCAGATGTTTATGCTATTGGCGATTGTGCCGAGCAACACGAAGCTATCGGGAACAGACGTCCAATAGAAGCTGTTTGGTATACTGGTCGTATGATGGGAGAAGTATTAGCGCAAACTATTTGTGGCAATAAAATGGAATACAAACCAGGACATTGGTTTAATTCGGCGAAATTTTTAGATATCGAATATCAAACCTATGGATGGGTGTTTAGTGAAAGGAGTAAATCTGAACACGAAGCAAATTTTCATTGGAAGCATGTAGACGATACCAAATGTATTACTGTAGCCTACCATAAAAACACGAACCTATTTTTAGGGATTAATACTTTTGGAATACGTATGCGTCATGAAGTATTCGACCGTTGGCTTACCGAAGCACGCGATGTAGACTATGTCATGCATCATTTGGCCGAAGCTAATTTTGATCCTGAATTCTACAAAACTTTTGAAACCGATATTTTAAAAGCCTACACTAACCAATTACAAACGGTATAAAATGAGTAATAAAATTAACACAAGTATGTCATTGGCTAATCCCGATGCTTTAAATATAACGAACAAGCAAAAAATAGGACTCGCCATTGGTGTTATTGGTTTATTTATAATGGTCTTAGCACTTCTTAATACCGACTTTCCAAATAAAGCTTTGTTTCTTACACTTTCATTAGTCGCTATATTTGGAGGGGTAATAATGTATTCTAGAGAAGCTTATCTTAATAAGTTAGAAGGGATAAAAAACGATGGTGTTTGGTTTAAATCTATTTCGTCTCGTGGTATTTTAGGATGGATACTTGGTGTGGTTTTAACAACGTTTTACATTGTTTTATATTTCTTTCCGAAGTATTTAGGATTAGGAACAGACGGCGAAGCAAACACAGGTTTAATAGCGCTTTTCGATCCTTTAAGTCATTTGTTAAGCGGAAGAGATGCTAGCCAATGGTTTGTTTATGGAGTGCTTTATACAGTCGCTATATTAGCGTTTGGATATAAGTTCTTATTAAAATACAGACATAACCGTTATCAGCAATTACGTACAGGGTCGGTTATGTTTTTTCAATTGGGTTTTGCCTTTTTGATACCAGAATTTATGTATGTTATGAATAACGATTTACCATATTACGATCTTAAAAGTATATGGCCACTTAACTACTATATTTTTGACGAATGGTCTGTAAACGGATTTCTTTCAGCAGGAAATATAGGGGTAGCATTATTAATATTTGGGCTATTATCCATCTTTGTAATTACGCCTATTTTAACCTACAAATACGGTAAACGTTGGTATTGTTCTTGGGTTTGTGGTTGTGGAGGTTTAGCCGAAACTGCTGGTGATTCGTTCAGACAATTATCATCCAAAAAAATGTATGCTTGGAAGATTGAGCGTTGGTTAATTCATACGGTTTTAGTCTTTTCTGTGGTAATGACGGTAGCCATGGTGTATTCATATTTAGGCTACGATAAAAATGATTTCTGGTTAACAAGAGATGTGTTTATCTCGTTAGTCATTGGGTTATTAACAGTGGTATTTGTTGGTGTTATGTACTTTAAAAGACATGAATTTGGTAAAGATGCCAAAATGGGAGCTATTGGTTACGCCGTAGTTATCGCGTTATTATTAATCATGCACTTTACGGGAACAACAGAACACTTGTTTTTTATAAAAGCAGGTAGTTTACGAGCAGCTTATGGTTTATACATTGGTTCTATTTTCTCTGGAGTTATTGGGACAGGATTTTATCCTATTTTAGGAAACCGTTCTTGGTGTCGTTTTGGTTGTCCGATGGCTGCTATTTTAGGATTTCAACAGCGTTTATTTTCTAAGTTTAGAATTACAACCAATGGTGGACAATGTATTTCTTGTGGAAACTGTTCTACATATTGCGAAATGGGTATAGACGTGAGAGCCTATGCGCAAAAAGGAGAAAATATTGTAAGATCTAGTTGTGTGGGTTGTGGTATATGTTCTGCAGTTTGTCCAAGAGGTGTTTTAAAATTAGAAAACGATTCAATGGAAGGTCGTATCAATCCGAATGAAATCTTATTAGGAAATGATGTAGACTTAATGGATTTATTAAATAATAAGAAAAACTAGTACTATAAATAATTATAATTATCAGTGTTTTTTTAGTGAACAAGTACATGTCACATACAGAAAAAAAACACTGGTAATTTATATGTTAATCTTCTTTATCTTTCTTTGTTAAAGGTTCCTTTTCTATTTTAATAAAGTAGTGAAACGGATTACTTAAAAAGTCTTTAAATATATTGAAGATTATTTTAGGAAGCAGACTGAAGTTAACACCTCTAGATCGTAAAGCGAGATACAAGGTTATAGAAAAACTAACGATAAAATTTACCAAACCAATTAGTAAAGCTCCAATAACGGCCAGTAGAATGGTATTCCGACTAAAATCGTAATTCATAATAGAATATCCCAAGTTAGCCGAACTAAAAGCGACGTGTCTAATATCTATTTTAAAAGGTAAAATATAACTTAATAAAAATGTCGAGCCAAGAAAAAATCCAAGGCTGATGTTCCCGAACATGGTTCCCCATTTTTTATCTATAAATGTTGCTAATTTGTCATTTCTTAATAAAAAACGGTTGTTTCGAATACGATGAGATATTTTTGAAGCAATCACTTTATTATCTACAAATCCTGAAATTAAACCAGAAAGAGCTAGGAAGAACCCCGCAATAGCGGCAAAGAAAACCAGTTGTGGTGTTGGTACAATATTATAAATTAGATATTCTGGTTTAACGACTTCTGCCATATCTGTTGTACTGAATAATTGTATTAAAAACATAAAAATACAGGCCGATAATATGGCCATAAGAAAGTTCCCCATAACCGATATAAACTGGCTCCTAAACACTTTTCTTACAATTATGGTAATACTTTTTATTGAATCGTATTTAAGCGTACCTTCTCTATCTATGTTTTTGGCGAGAGTAGTTGCCGTCATTGCGGGTTGTTTTGTGGCTATAATACCGCCCAATTGATTTACAATTATAAAACACAATGCATAATTTATACTAAAGAGTAAAGCATTGGTAATGTCTGAAAATCCGTAAGTATAAATAATGGGTTTAAAGAGTGCAAAAATTGCAATTATACCTCCTCCAAATAAAGAGCGGTAAAAGAATTTCCAATATTCTTTAGTTGTTTCAGCAATGTATTTTTCTCCTTTGTTAGAGGTGTGTTCAACAATTTCTATAGCAACTAAATCGGCGTGCCTGCTTAGGTAACGCCTAATACTATCTTTATGTTTAGCGTATTCAATGTATTCAGAAAATATATTTTCCCAATGCATTTTTGAAGAAATATTCAATTTCAACTGTATTAATTCTTCAATCCGCTTTGTGTACTCTAAAATTCTTCGTGTTGTCAATGTAAGATGAAAGTTTGCTCCAATCTTACTTTTGTTTTTTCTTAAATCGATTACTAGCAGTTGTATGGCTTTAAGAGAATTAAAAAGCTGTGAAATTTCTTCTTCATCAAACTCAGATAATTTATTTACTTTATTAAGTAAAATTTCAAATGGTTTAGAATTTAATTCAATGAAATTATATTTTGCTTTAATGTTACTATCTAAGCCAAAAGCAATCACTTTAGTACATAGTGCTTTAATACTTAAATCTAATTGTCTAGAAATATCACTATCGGATATGGTACTAAAATCCATTTGCGATATTAAGTCTGGAATCGATTCATCGGTTTTAAGCAAAAGGTATTCTACAGTGTCTGTGTCTGGAATACTTGGCAGTATTTTTCTATATATGCGTTTCAATATCCCTGAACTAAATCCATATTCTTCCATAAGGGAATACTTATTGAAAAATGAATAGAAATTTAAATGTTCTGGTTGCATATATGAGTTCTAGTTTGAATTAATTATCTAATTTAAATAATTGGCGGATTGTTAAACACACCAAACACTAATTTTATTACCTGATATAAATTAAATAATTTTAGTTCTTTTAAAGGCACTAGTTTTAGAGTTAATACATATATAAAATTAAGAAAATCGTTTAATTTTAAAGTGCTTAGATTTCAAGTTAATCATTTTATTATCTTTATTTATATGTTATATGAAATTAAAAAAAATGCAGTCAAGTATGGAAATTAAAGAAGGTGATAAGCATGCTTGGTTAAGGGTGTTGTTATTAATTATACCCTATTTTATAATTGTAGGATTATTTCAACTTATAGGTGGATTTATTTCTGGTGCGAACTTAATGAATGAAGAATTTAATTCGAATTCAATACAAGATTTAAGCATTGCATTTTTTGGGTTATTAGGGACTTTTTTCGTGATATGGATTTTTATGAAAAATATAGATCACGAACCTTTTATAAATCTTGGTTTTCAGACTAAAAACAGATTAAAAGATTTTGTGTTAGGTATAATTATCGGGCTAATAATTATGGTAATTGGGTATACAATTTTAGTGTATTCTGGAGAAATCCGCTTTGTAAATTTAAATTTCGATATCGAAGAATTAATTATTTCTATTCTTCTTTTTATAATAGTTTCTGTAACAGAAGAGATGTTTTTAAGAGGTTATGTCTTGAGAAATTTTATGTTATCATTTAATAAATATGTGGCCTTGTTTTTATCTTCTGTTTTGTTTGCGGCAATGCATGGATTTAATCCTAATATTGATTTTTTTGCGTTGTTAAACTTGTTCTTAGCTGGCATTTTATTAGGAATGTCTTATATCTACACCAAGAATTTATGGTTTCCTATTGGTTTACATTTTAGTTGGAATTTATTTCAAACGCTTTTAGGTTTTAATGTAAGTGGTCTAGATTCATATTCTATTGTCGAATTTAAAATAACGGCCCCTAATTTAATTAACGGAGGAATGTTTGGTTTCGAAGGGTCATATTTATCAATAGTTGCTCAACTTATAACAATAACTTGTATCGTGTTTTATTATAATAAAAAGCAGCAGAATAGAGCGACTCCACTTATTTAAGTACGTAATTTAGAACTAATATTTACTATCTTTTTATTAGTGAAGTACTAAATGATCTTCTTAAATTTATAATATGAATTTATTAAAAAACGCAAACTCAATATTCTGGGTTTGTACCATAATATTATTGTCCCAATTTAATCTTGCTTATAGTCAGAATAAAAAGATTATAGATAGTTTGTCTTATTATATTGAGACAGCATCCAATCCTCAAAATATAACTAATTTAAGTCGTGCTTATTTATATTTTGAGACACTTAAAAACGAAAGTTATAAAATACAAGACACCAGTAATGTGTTGTTAAGTTTGCAAAATTTATCTAAGATACAATATAGTTTAGGC
The DNA here is from genome assembly GCF_000723205.1 of Formosa agariphila KMM 3901. NCBI lineage: Bacteria > Pseudomonadati > Bacteroidota > Flavobacteriia > Flavobacteriales > Flavobacteriaceae > Formosa > Formosa agariphila. The sequence continues at coordinate 16,784 of NZ_HG315671.1, forward strand.
GATTATTTTGGAAGTGAAAATTAGGTGGTAGAAGGTTTAAGTGTATTATCTATATACGATGAAGCAAAGTATTTAAATTTTAAATTAAGCTTTCTTAATGACCTTGGAAAGATATCATCTAAACGGTTAGATTACAATAATGCAATCCGGTATTACAATCTAGCTTCTGCTTTAGCAAAAGATCAAGAATACCTTAATATTATTCAAAATAATAAGGCATTGATTTATGTGAAGCAGAAAAAATTTGAGTTAGCTGAACAGGAGTTTAAGGCTGTATACGAAAATAGCTTAGGCCTAGATGATGAGTTTCAAACCAACAAGGCTTTAAATAATTTAGGATTTGTACAATCTAAATTAAACAAACCAGAGGGCTTAACTAATATGTTAAAAGCACTAGAGTTAAAGAAAGCTCTAAATAACTCTACGGGTTTATATTGGAGTTACTCTAATTTATCTGAATATTACAGCGAGCAGAAGGATCTTAAACAAGCTAAATATTATGCAGACAAAAGCTACGAGATGGCAAAACTAATTAATAGTCCAATATTAATAAAACAGGCCTTAGCAAAACTAATTGCAATTAATGGGGATGAATACGCGCAGGATTATTTAATTATTTCAGATAGTTTATCTGTAATTCAGCAATTACAAGAAAATAAGTATGCTAAAGTTAAATACGATTATTCTCAAAACGAGAAAGTCACTAAAGAAATGGAATTAATAACAGAGAGAGAAAAACGATGGAAAATTACATATTTATCTTTGGGTGTTATCCTTGTTTTAATGTCTGGTGTATTTAGTATTTTTCAGAAATTAAAATATGGTAAAGAACGAACGCAACAAGTTTATAGTACTGAGAAGCGTATTTCTAAAAAAATTCATGATGAAGTTGCCAACGATTTGCATTTAGTTTTAAATAAATTAGAGCTTGTGCCTAATATAAACGAAGGAATTATAGATGATTTAGATCGTATTTATATGCGTACTCGAGATATTTCTAAAGAAAACGGAAATTTAGATGTAAAAAGCGACTTCTATGAATTGTTAAATGATTTGTTACAAGGGTATAAAACTTCCGAAGTCAATATAATTACACGAACAGTTTCCGAAATTAATTGGGATAAAGTCGAATCGTATAAGAAAATCACCGTTTTTAGAGTAATTCAAGAGCTTTTAGTAAACATGAAAAAGCATAGTAACGCCTCGGTAGTCGCTTTTAAATTTAGTAGAGTTAAGAAGAAAATTGAAATTAATTACTCAGATAATGGAGTTGGTTGTGAAATAAATAAGGGTTCTGGACTTCAAAATATGGAAACCCGTATAAAATCTACAAATGGAACTATTAATTTTGACACGAAACCTAACAAGGGGTTTAAGGCTAAAATAATCATATAGGTATGTTTAAAAAAGTTTTAATAGTAGACGATTACGACATTGTAAACGAAGGAATCCTTCAAATGCTTAGTGACAACGATATTTTTGATGTAGAAAAATCGCAATACTGCGATTCTGCTTTACTTAAACTTAAAACGGCTAGACAAGATCATAATCCGTTCGATTTATTAATTACCGATTTATCTTTTAAAACAGATTATAAAGCAGGTGAACTTAAGTCTGGAGAAGAGCTTGTTGCGGCGGTTAGAGCAGACGAATTTAATATTCCAATAATTGTGTTTTCTACAGACGATCGGTTGCAGCGCGTTAGAACGCTGGTAAATAAATACAACATCAACGCATATGTGTGTAAAGGCCGTAGAAGTATTTTAGAGCTAGGACAAGCTATTGAAGAGATTCAAGAACATAAACTGTTTCTTTCTCCACAAGTAGAAAATGCTTTAAATCCGCAATCGTCTTTAGAAATTCAGGATTACGATATTAATCTTATAAAATATTTATCGCAAGGTTTATCACAAAATGAAATTAGTGCATTATTAGAAAAACAAGGCATTAAACCCAGAAGTTTAAGCTCGATAGAAAAACGTTTAAATAAATTAAAAGATGATTTTAAAGCCGCTAATGTGATACACTTAGTAGCAATTGTAAAAGATTTAGGTCTTATTTAAAATGTTTTGATTTAATTGTGGTTTCCCGTAAAACAAATAGGGTTAAAAAGTATAGCTTTGAAAAAGTTATCAATTACAAAAGGGAAAAAGAGTCATTTAGCACGTTGCAATCACCGGTGTTATCTGACTTTTTTTTGTGTTTTATACGAACTTGTTAACAAGCTAATGTTGAACGTTTTTCTGAACAAATATTAGGTTATATTTGCCGATGCCGTAAAATAGTTACAGCCTCCAATTTATTAATCTATAAATGTTTTATTATGAAAATATTTCAATGTAGTCATTGCGATTTCCCAGTTTTTTTTGAAAATACAATTTGCGAAAGTTGTGGGTCGGCTTTAGGGTATTTAGATTCTGAAAATGAAATATTAGCCAATAATACCGGGCATTTAAAGTGGAATGTTAAAGGTGTAGATTATATATACTGTAAGAATAAAAGCTTGCATGCTTGCAATTGGTTAATGCCTATAGACGATGAAAATGGGTTTTGTACATCTTGCGAATTAAATAGAACTATTCCAGATTTATCTGTGCCAGAATATAACGAACGTTGGCAAGTAATGGAAATTGCAAAGCATAGACTTATTTATGCTTTACAACGTCTTGATTTACCAGTAATTAGTAAATTTGATAATCCGGAAACGGGATTGTTTTTCGATTTCTTATCTAAAGAAGATGCTGAGGTTGATGGTAAAAAAATAATGACAGGACATGCAAATGGTGTGGTTACTATTCTTTTAGCAGAAGCAGATACTGTAAGCCGTGAACAAACCCGAATATCTTTAAATGAAAAATATCGGACTTTAATTGGACATTTTAGGCATGAAGTGGGTCACTATTATTGGGATAGAATTTTTCGAGATAACGATGAGTTTTTAGAAGATTTTAGAGCACTTTTTGGAGATGAAAGTCAAGACTACGGAGAAGCTTTGCAAGCACATTATAAGAATGGTGCTCCTAAAAATTGGAAAACAAATTTTATAAGTACTTATGCATCATCTCATCCGTGGGAAGATTGGGCAGAAACTTGGGCGCACTATCTACATATTTTAGATGCTATGGAAACGGCATTCTATTTTGGTTTAGAAGGGAATCCAAATTTTAATAATTCTGAGCATATGCGTATTAAAGCTATTTATCCGTATAAAGACGATTTGCCTTTTAAAACCATACTTAATGAAGTGTCTCCTTTATTCTATGTTGTAAATAGTATAAATAGATCTATGGGAATTACAGATGTTTATCCTTTCGTGATTTCAGATGTGGTAAAAACTAAGCTAGAATTCATTCATCAAATTTTGAAACGTTATAAAAATAAAATCAAATAGTCTGCGTTCTATATTTTTATTAGCTATGTATTGTTGGGTATTGCTTTATTGAATTTCTTTAGGTGTGTAAAAAAGTGTATCCTAAATGTTGTATAATTAGTATACAAGAAAATGTTAAGTGTGTAAAAAGTATACACTTATTTTTAGGGTAAAATTGTGTAAACCCTTGTTTTTATTGGTGTTGTGGTGGTGGCATGTCTATTGCTTATCTATTAGCGTCTATCAATTTATAAATTGGTAGATCTGTAAAAAAGATAGATAATTTAGTCATACATATAATATGAACACTATAACTTCAAACACATCACAACTTAATATTTCAGATATCGCTTTTAGCGGTTCTGATATCTTAAATAAGATGATTTTTAATAATCAATCTGTTCCTGGTAAAGATACAGTTCTTAAAAGCGTAATTACTTTTGTAGCAACTTTGCTATTAATGATGGTTGCAGCAAGCGGAATTTTTGCTTTTTACCAAGCTTTCAATGATATCTTATTAAACCCTTTATATAATCCTTTATTTTATGCTTTTTTTATATTGCTTAATAGCTGGTTAGCATTTAGCGGAGTAATTTATCTTTCTAAATTATATTTATATTTAAAAGACAAAACTAAGCAAGTTGTAGAAGATGAAAATTTACCATCGGTTACAGCTGTGGTAAGTGCTAATAACGAAGGGAAACACGTTTATAACACTTTAATTAGCCTTGCAAAAAGCGATTACCCAGAACACAAATTGCAAATTTTAGCAATAGGTAATACTAATAGTGATGATACTTGGAGTTGGATTCATGAAGCCAAAAACGATTTAGGAGATAGAGTTTCTATTTATCAATCTAAAGAAAAAGTAGAAAATCAAGATTTAAATGCAGTAATTAATAACGCTACAGGAAATGTTATTGTAAATGTGGGAATCGGGGCAGTTATTAATGAAGATACACTAAGAAACTTGATAATTAAAAATATTGTAAGTGGTAAAAAAATTACTACTGAAAATAATATTAAAATTATTAATAAAGATAACAATACAATTTCTAACTCAAATTTAAAAGGAGTAAATCTACTACAAAAAATAGTTATAAATACCAGTAAACGATTACATCTATATTTACTTAATATAGAAAAAAAGGCGAATAACGCTTTAGATTATTCTGCAAAAGTTCAGCTAAAGTAATAGCGCGAGATCAAGACATAAAAAACAAACAATTTTAATTAAAGCCTCCGGAACTAAAAGTTCTTGGAGGTTTTTTTATTATATGGGTTTTTACACTCAGTTAAACCAAGAAATTACTTAAACCTTTAAGTGAATTTTAAAATAACGCTGTTCAAATTTTAAACACGTTGTAAAGGGCTTGTTTTATTGAAGTTTTCAATCATTTTTATCTGATTGTCATTAAAAATAGGATTCATGTATAAATAATTTAAATTAAGAGATGTTTAAGCATAACTAAATAATTAGTCTAAAAATTTATAATTTCACATTTAAATGGATGTGATGGTTAACAATTACTAATAAATGCGTTTAGCTGTAGATGTTTAACATTCATTTTAATACAATGTTTTAAAAGTTATTTAACCAAACATATTTTTTAAGAAAGAATGTATCATTTAGGAATAGATTTAGGAAGTTCATCAGTCAAAGTAGCTTTAGTTGATGCTGAAAGTGGAAAAAAAATAATATCACTTCTTGAACCTCCAAACGAGATGGAGATAGTTGCTATTAATCCAGATTGGGCAGAGCAGGATCCAGAGATGTGGTGGATGCATGTTTGTAATGCTATAAAGCGTGTTATTGTAGAGGCTAATGTTAACCTTTCTGAAATAAAAAATATTGGTATTTCTTATCAAATGCATGGTTTAGTTATTGTAGATAAAGATGGAAACCCGTTAAGAAATTCAATTATATGGTGTGATAGCCGTGCTGTTGAAATAGGAAGACAAGCACTAACCGATTTAGGAAAAGATATTTGTGGGACGCACATGCTAAATGCTCCGGGCAATTTTACAGCTTCTAAACTAAAATGGGTTATAGATAACGAACCAGAAATCTATAAAAAGATTTATAAATTCATGCTGCCTGGCGATTATATCGCGTATAAACTTACAGGTAAAATGGCAACCACAAAAAACGGATTGTCTGAAGGTATTTTATGGGATTATAAAAAAGACGATGTTGCTACAGCGTTATTAGAATACTATGGTATCGATAAAAATCTAGTTCCAGAAATTGTCGAGAATTTTACAAGCCAAGGTGTTGTAAACGAGCAAGCTTCAAAAGAAACAGGGCTGCCCTTAGGTGTTCAGGTAACATACCGTTCTGGCGATCAGCCAAACAATGCTTTGTCACTTAATATTTTTAATCCGGGAGAAGTTGCTGCTACAGGTGGAACTTCAGGTGTTGTATATGCGGTTTCCAATAATTTAAAACCTCAAGAGATTTCAAAAGTAAATCATTTTGCACATGTTAATTACACTAAAGAAAAACCTATAATTGGAACTCTTTTAAATATTAACGGTGCCGGGATTCAATACCGTTGGTTACGAAATAATAGTGGTGTAGATTCTTATGAAAACATGAATCGCAAAGCGTCAAAAATTGAAGTGGGTTCTAATGGTGTTGTTGTTATTCCGTTTGGTAATGGTGCAGAACGTATGCTAGAGAATAAAAATGTCGGGACCCATATTTTAAATTTGAATTTAAATCTGCATAATAATGCACACCTATTTCGTGCGGCTTTAGAAGGTATTGCCTTTTCTTTTGTTTATGGAGTTGAAATTTTGAAAAAAGATATAGGAGAAATTAAAGTGATACGTGCAGGAAATGATAATCTATTCCGTTCAGAAATATTTGCAAATACAGTTGCAACCTTAATTGATCATGATATAGAAATATATAATACAACAGGAGCTGTTGGAGCTGCAAGAGCTGCCGGTTTAACAGATGGTAACTTTGATAAATTTGGGAAGAATATTACCAATAACGATCATGTAATGACGTATCTGCCTTTGCAAAATAAAGCACCGTATGAAGCAGCATACAAACAATGGAAAACAGAATTAGAAATGATATTAAAACACAAATAAATTATGGCAACATTAGGAAATAAGGAGTATTACAAAGGTATTGGTGATATAAAATTTGAAGGAAAAGAATCCGATAATCCGTTAGCATTTAAATATTATAATCCGGAACAAGTTGTAGCAGGAAAAACAATGCGTGAGCATTTTAGATTTGCTATTTCGTATTGGCATACATTCTGCGGAACAGGAGGAGATCCATTTGGACCAGGAACATTAAATTTTCCTTGGGACGAACCATCAGATGCAATTGAAGCAGCAAAAGCAAAAGCAGATGCCGCTTTTGAATTTATTACCAAAATGGGCTTCGATTACTACTGTTTTCACGATGTAGATTTAGTGAGAGAAGGGTCTACTTTTGGAGAGTTAGAAAGTAGATTGGCAACGATTACCGACTATTTAAAAGAAAAACAAGCCGCTTCAGGTGTAAAATTACTTTGGGGAACAGCAAACTGTTTTTCTAATCCGCGTTATATGAATGGCGCATCTACTAATCCAGATTTTAATGTACTTGCAAGAGCTGGTGGTCAGATAAAATTAGCTATAGACGCAACTATTGCTTTAGGTGGTGAAAATTATGTGTTCTGGGGTGGTCGTGAAGGTTATATGAGCTTATTAAACACAGATATGGGTCGTGAATTAGACCATATGGGACAGTTCTTAGGTATGGCTAGAGATTATGCAAGAGCACAAGGTTTTAAAGGAAACTTCTTTATCGAACCTAAACCAATGGAACCAATGAAACATCAATACGATTTTGATTCGGCTACAGCTATTGGATTCTTAAAAGAATATGGTTTAGATAAAGATTTTAAAATTAATATAGAAGTTAATCATGCAACTTTAGCACAACACACTTTCCAACATGAAATTGCTACAGCAGCAAAAGCAGGTATGTTAGGAAGTTTAGATGCAAACCGTGGAGATTACCAAAACGGTTGGGATACAGATCAGTTTCCAAATAATATTCAAGAGACTACAGAAGCCATGTTGGTGTTTTTAAAAGCAGGTGGTTTACAAGGTGGAGGTGTGAATTTCGATGCTAAAATCAGAAGAAATTCAACAGATATGGAAGATGTATTCCATGCGCATATTGGTGGAGCAGATACCTTCGCTAGAGCTTTATTAACAGCAGATAAAATTATTGCATCTTCGGCTTACGATGCATTAAGAACAGAGCGTTACAGTAGTTTCGATTCAGGAAAAGGCAAAGATTTTGAAAACGGAAAATTAAACTTTCAAGATTTATATATAATCGCTCAAGAAAATGGTGAATTAGAACTGCAAAGCGGTAAACAAGAACTGTTTGAAAATATAATCAATCAATATATTTAATATATTAGAATAAAATTTCAATACACCAAAACTGTATCGTTAATTCAACCAAATTGCGATACAGTTTTTTGCAATTTTCATTATCACTATTTTTTTTATAAACTAAACAAACTATAAAATTATGTCAGCTTCACACAATTCAGCCTTTTTATGGCGCTTAACTTTGGTCGCGACCTTAGGGGGATTACTTTTTGGGTACGATACTGCAGTCATTTCAGGCACAGTAAGTTCTTTAGAGCAGTTTTTTGTCATGCCCTACGGTTTGTCTGAAATGGCAGCAAATGCTCGATTAGGGTTTTTAGTTTCTAGCGCGTTAATTGGTTGTATAATTGGTGGGATTTCTGGTGGTTTTATTAGTAGAAAATTAGGTAGAAAAAACGGATTGATTTTAGCTGCTTTATTGTTTTTATTATCGGCTATAGGGTCTTCAGCTCCCGAATTATTTATGAGACCTGTAGGAGAGGGTGATCATACATTTATGTACTTTTTTATTGTTTACCGTATTATTGGTGGTGTTGGTGTTGGTCTGGCATCTATGCTTTCTCCTTTATATATTGCTGAAATTGCTCCCGCAGAAAGTAGAGGGCGTTTGGTATCTATGAATCAGTTTGCCATTGTATTCGGGATGTTAATTGTTTATTTTGTAAATTATTATATTTCTGGATTAGGAGATGATAATTGGTTAAATACAGTAGGTTGGCGTTATATGTTTGCTTCAGAAATTATTCCAGCAAGTTTGTTTTTATTCTTTTTAATGTTTGTTCCAGATACACCAAGATCTTTAGTATTGCAGTCTAAACCTGAAAAAGCATTAAGCGTATTAACGCGTGTAAATGGAGCCGAACAAGCAAAAGTTATTTTAGCTGATATTAAAAATACAGTTACAGCAAATTCAGGAAAACTGTTTTCTTATGGTGTGCCTGTAATTATATTTGGTATTCTACTATCTGTTTTTCAGCAATTTGTTGGAATAAATGTAGTGTTGTATTATGCTCCAGAAATTTTTAAAAGTATGGGGTCTGGGACAGATATTGCCTTAATGCAAACTATTATTGTAGGTGCTATAAATCTGTTATTTACGGTATTGGCTATGCAAACAGTAGATAAATTTGGAAGAAAACCATTAATGATTATAGGAGCAATAGCTATGGCTGTAGCTATGTTTGCTTTAGGAACTTCATTCTTTATGCATTCGTTAGGGCTATTCTCTCTAATTTGTATGTTAGTGTATGTTGCAGGATTTGCAATGAGTTGGGGACCTGTAACTTGGGTGTTGTTGTCGGAAATGTTTCCAAATAACATTCGTGGAAAAGCGCTAGCCGTAGCAGTAGCTTGCCAATGGATTGCGAATTATTTAGTGTCTTGGACGTTTCCTATGATGGATAAAAACAGCTATTTAATAGAGCAGTTTAATCACGGATTTGCATATTGGATTTATGGTTTAATGGGGGTTTTAGCCGCTTTCTTTGTGTGGAAATTTATTCCTGAAACAAAAGGTAAAACATTAGAAGAAATGAATGATTTATGGACTAAAAAGTAGTATAAATCCCTTTTTTATAAACAATTTAAAAAAGCACAAAATTAGTAGCTATTAGCTAATGATTTTGTGCTTTTTCGTTCTACTAAAGTCGTTTTAATTGTTTTGGTTTCAAAAACATCTTCAGTACCTAAAGGTTGTTCTATTTTCGAAATTAAAATTTCAGCAGCAGTTTTTCCCATAAACACACTATGCTGATTTATACAGGTAATTGAAGGTTTGGTATATTTAAAAAAATCGCTGCTTGTAAAACTTATTATAGAAATATCATCTGGAATGTTATAACCACGGTCTTGTGCTATTACCATCGATTCTACAGCCGAAAACTCTTCAAGTCCTATAATAGCATCTACATCTTGGTAATCTAACATGGTTTTAATTTCTGTTTCAAAATCATACCTTGGTTTTATAAGATTAATTATTTTTTTATTTACAGGAAGTTTATAGTCTTCTAAAGCCTTTAGGTAACCATTTATACGTAACTTAATAATTCCTACATTATCTAATGTAGAGACCACAGCAATATGTTTACAGCCTGTTTTTATTAAGTGTTCGGTGGCTTTGTAGGCACAATTAAAATCGTCTACAATAACTTTATCTGTGTTGATTGAATCTGAAACTCGATCAAACATAACAATTGGGCCAGCATTGTCAATAAAGGATTTTAGATGATTAAACTGTTGCTTAGCTTCGGTTTCTTCGCTTAGTGAAATGAGTAAGCCGTCTACTAACCCATTTTCTAGCATATGTATAGAAGCTATTTCTTTTTCTAATTTACTATGAGAAACTATTGCAATCACATTATAACCTTTGTCGTTAGCCACTTGTTCTATACCACTAAATGTTTTTACGAAAAAAGGATTTAATATGGAAGGCATGATAACACCTATAGTTTTGGTCTTTTTATTTAATAGACTCAAAGCAATACTATTAGGTCTGTAGTTGTGTGTGTATGCGTATTCTTGAATTTTTAATTTAGTAGCATTACTAATTTCATGACTATCTTTTAAAGCTTTAGATACGGTAGCTATGGATACATTAAAAGTGTTAGCAATTTGCTTTAATGTGATGCGTTGTTTCATAGTGTATTTAAATTTGTAAAATTGAAACTGTAAAGCGTGAGTCTTATTGTAAAAGTATAAAAATAGCCTACATCTTTAACGTTTTAATATTATTATAAAATAAGTCTTCGCTGAAAATATTGTAACGCAGGTGTTTAATTAAATTAATTTTAAAAAAGAGGCAAACGACTCATTCTTTAATAAAATCAAACATATCTAGTAAAATAGTAGTAAGATTAGTTGTTTAGGTAATTTTTTTTATATTAAATTTACAGCCGTATAAAAATTGAGATTAAAACCTATATTAGATTTTAATTTTTTATAAATTATTTTGGTTAAGTTACTTAGCCATTAAATAGAAGTGATGCCAAATAAAATAAAACTTTTTATATTTACTTTCTTATTAATAGGTGCCGTGTCTATTGCTCAAACTAATATTGATGCTCCAGACGGTCCTCCGTTACCAGGAGCTCCAAATCCTCCAGGACTTCCTATAGATGGTGGTTTAGTTATTCTTATGGCAGCTGGTGCATATTATGGGGTAAAAAAATCTATTAAGTAATCTTTCTTACTTAATATCGAATTCTAATAAACGCTTTACGTACTTTCCTAATACATCGAATTCTAAATTTACAGTATCTCCTATTTTAAAGTATTTAAAATTTGTGTGCTCAAAAGTATATGGGATAATCGCTACACTAAACTGATTGCGTTTAGAATCTACAACCGTTAAACTAGTTCCATTTACTGTAATAGACCCTTTTTCAATAGTGATATTTTTGAGGCTTTTATCATATTCAAAAGTAAATAACCAGCTTCCAGAAGTTTCTTTAATATCAATACACTCTGCCGTTTGGTCTACGTGCCCTTGTACAATATGTCCGTCTAACCGGTCTCCTAATAACATGGCGCGTTCTAAGTTTACTAGGTCGTTTGTTTTAAGTGTACTTAAATTTGTTTTGTTTAATGTTTCTTGAATTGCAGTAACCGTATAAGTGTTGTCTTTAATTTCTACAACTGTTAAACAAACACCGTTATGAGCTATACTTTGATCAATTTTTAATTCTGAAGCTAAAGCACTTTCTATGGTTACATGTAGATTATCTTGATCTGATTCTAGATTTGCAACACGACCTAAATTTTCTATTATTCCTGTAAACATATTAATTCATTTATTTGGTTAAATTTGTAGTTGTAAAATTACGAACAAAATAGTTATCAAGTTTAATGAAGAAAGAAGAAAATATTATAGTTGGAATTTCAATTGGAGACTTGAATGGTATTGGAGGAGAGATTGTTTTAAAAACTTTCGAAGACCCAAGAATTCTAGAGTTTTGTACACCAGTGATTTTCGCTTCAGTTAAAGTGATGTCATTTTATAAGAATCACTTTAAAATGGATATAAACTTTAACGGAATAAATCAGATAAATCAATTGGTTATTGGTAAGGTTAATGTTTTAAATTGTTGGAAGGAAAATGTGTCTATTAACTTTGGAAAGGAAGATTTTAAAATTGGTGAATATGCTATTAAATCTTTAGAGTTGGCTACCGAAGCTTTAAAAACAGGAGGAGTAGATTTGTTAGTAACAGCACCTATTAATAAACATAATATTCAGTCAGAAAAATTTAAATTCCCTGGACATACAGATTATTTAGCACAAGAATTGGAAGGAGAAAGTTTAATGTTTATGATTACTGACACTTTAAAAGTCGGACTTTTAACTGATCATGTTCCAGTTAGTGAAATTGCAAACCATATTACTCCTGAATTAATCGAGAAGAAAATTAATACTGTTTACAAATCGTTACAACAAGATTTTCAAATTTCTAAACCAAAAATTGCTGTTTTAGGTATTAATCCGCATACAGGAGATAATGGGGTTATTGGTACTGAAGATGATGTTGTTTTACGTCCAACTTTAAATAAAATTAAAGAAAGTGGGAAGCTGGTATTTGGGCCATATGCAGCAGATAGCTTTTTTGGATCTAATAATTATAAGAATTTCGATGCTATAATTGCATCATATCACGATCAAGGATTAATTCCGTTTAAAACCTTATCATTTGGTGAAGGTGTAAATTACACTGCGGGTTTAAATAAGGTAAGAACATCACCTGATCATGGTACAGCTTTTGAAATAGCAGGAAAAGGTATTGCAAATGAGTCTTCATTTAAAGAAGCCTTATATTCTGGAATTCAGATTTATAAGCACCGTTTGGAATACGATAAACTAGTAAAAAGAGTGTAAAATATTAAATAAAAAAGATATAAACAAAAAAATGTTTATAAGTAAGCTTGTGTAAAATAAAAATTCATATATTTGCAGGCTCAAATTAGATATAGAAATGAAGCTGTTGAAAGAATTTACAATTCAATTCGTTGGATTAAAATTAGGAAAACATCAATTCGAATATCAAATTGGACAAGAGTTCTTTACACATTTTGGGTATGAAGATTTTAATGATGCTAACATTCAAGTAAATGTGCTTTTCGAAAAAAAGACCACCTTATTAGAATTGCATTTTGAAATTTCGGGAATTGTAAATGTCTATTGTGATGTCACAAATGAACCTTACGATCAACCTATTCAAAATGAATTTGATTTGGTAGTGAATTTTGGTGACGAGTATAATGACGAAGAAATTGACTTACTAGTTATTCCTCATGGGGAATACGAGTTAAATATACAACAGTATATTTACGAACTAATAGTATTGGCAATTCCAACAAAACGTGTTCATCCAGGAATTGAAGATGGAACGTTAAAGTCAGAGATACTCGATAAGTTAGAAGAATTAAGTCCTAAAATAAAGGAAGAAAAAAAAGACCAGGAGGAGTCAGACCCTCGTTGGAATACATTAAAGCAACTATTAACGGATAATAAATAAATAGAAAATGGCACATCCTAAAAGAAAAATCTCGAAAACAAGAAGAGATAAAAGAAGAACACATTATAAAGCAACTGCGCCACAAATTGCTACTTGTCCTACAACAGGAGAAGCTCACTTATATCACAGAGCTCACTGGCATGAAGGTAAATTATACTACAGAGGTCAAGTATTAATTGACAACTCAGAGGTAGAGGAAAATCTAGCATAAGTATTATGCACGCATATAAAAAAACGCTCCATTTGTGAGCGTTTTTTTTGTCATATAGTTTTCTATAAGTCAAAAACAACTTAATTTGCATCTAATTAAACTAAAAATTAAGTAATTTGGCCGTAAAATTGATGTTTCAGGTCTAATTATCTAAGTTTTGGTTCAATAATTTATACGTTATGAGTAAAATAACAGCGGCTATTACGGCTGTAGGAGCATATGTGCCAGAGCACGTTTTAACTAATAAGATGTTAGAGTCTATGGTTGAAACAAATGATGAATGGATTACCTCAAGAACAGGTATTAAAGAACGTCGTATTTTAAAGGAAGTTGGAAAAGGAACTTCTTTTCTAGCAATAAATGCAGCTCAAGACCTAATAGACAAATCTGGAGTAGATCCAAAGGAAATCGATTTAGTAATTGTAGCGACAGCGACACCAGACATGAAAGCCGCTGCAACAGCATCTTTTACTGCAACAGCAATTGGAGCCGTAAATGCATTTGCTTACGATTTAGAAGCAGCATGTTCAAGCTTTCTATTTGGAATGTCAACAGCGTCTAGTTACATTGAATCTGGACGTTATAAAAAAATATTACTTATTGGAGCAGATAAAAATTCTTCAATGATTAATTATAAAGACCGTGCAACATGTATTATTTTTGGTGATGGTGCCGGTGCAGTGTTATTCGAACCTAATGAAGAAGGTTTCGGGTTACACGACGAGTATTTAAGAAGCGATGGTAGTGGTAGAGATTTTCTACAAGCTACATATGGCGGATCATCTTTTCCTATTACTCCAGAAGCAGTAGCAGAAGGAAAGCACTTTGTGTTTCAAGATGGAAAAACAGTATTTAAGAATGCAGTATCTAATATGGCAGATGTTGCCGTAAAAATATTAGAACGAAATAATTTGACTAAAGACGAAATTTCTTGGCTAGTAGCACACCAAGCAAATAAGCGTATTATTGATGCTACAGCTAATAGAATAGATTTAGATTCGAAAAAAGTAATGACTAATATAGAAAAGTATGGTAACACCACTTCTGCTACATTACCATTATTGCTTAACGATTATGAAAAACAACTTAAAAAAGGCGATAAATTAGTTTTTGCAGCTTTTGGAGGTGGTTTTACATGGGGATCTATTTATTTAACTTGGGCATACAACTCTTAATTGACTAGTAATAACTTATTTAAAATCTAATTTATTATGGATTTAAAAGACATTCAAAATTTAATCAAATTCGTTGCCAAATCTGGAGCAAGCGAGGTTAAATTAGAAACAGACGATGTAAAGATTACCATTAAAACAGGTGGTGACGATAAAGGTGAAACTACTACTTATGTACAACAAATACCTGTAGGCGCACCCGTGGCTCAGGCTCCTGTTGCACAACCTGTAGCAACAGCCGCTCCTGAAGCTGCAGCAGCGCCAGCTGTCGCAGACCCAGATTCAAAATACATTACTATTAAATCTCCAATCATTGGAACGTTATATAGAAAACCCTCTCCAGACAAACCACTGTTTGTAGAAGTTGGACAAACTATAAACGAAGGCGATGTACTTTGTATTATTGAAGCAATGAAACTTTTTAACGAAATTGAATCAGAGGTATCTGGTAAAATTGTTAAAGTTCTTGTAGACGATGCGTCACCAGTAGAATTTGATCAACCGTTATTTTTGGTAGATCCATCATAACAAATTTTAAAATTCCAAAACAAATCCCAATAGACTTGGAATTTGGAATTTGAGATTTTTAAATTGTACATGTTATGTTTAAAAAAATACTAATAGCCAATAGAGGAGAAATAGCACTACGTGTTATTAGAACCTGTAAAGAAATGGGAATTAAAACGGTTGCAGTGTATTCTACAGCCGATGCAGAAAGTTTGCATGTAAAATTTGCAGACGAGGCCGTGTGTATTGGCCCAGCACCAAGTAGTGAATCCTATTTAAAAATGTCTAATATAATTGCAGCTGCAGAAATTACAAATGCAGATGCTATTCACCCAGGATACGGGTTTCTTTCAGAAAATGCTAAATTTTCTAAAATATGCGAGGAACACGATATTAAATTCATTGGGGCGTCTGCCGAGATGATTTCTAAAATGGGTGATAAAGCTACTGCAAAAGAAACCATGAAAGCTGCCGGTGTACCATGTGTGCCAGGAAGTGATGGTATTATAGAAGACTTTGAAACTTGTCAAAAAATAGCTCTAGAAACCGGATATCCTGTAATGCTTAAAGCAACAGCAGGTGGTGGTGGTAAAGGAATGCGTGCCATTTGGAAAGAAGAAGACTTAAAAGACGGGTGGGATTCTGCACGTCAAGAAGCTAAAGCTGCCTTCGGAAATGATGGTATGTATATGGAGAAACTTATAGAAGAACCTCGCCATATCGAGATTCAAATCGTAGGAGATTCTACCGGAAGAGCTTGTCATTTATCAGAACGTGATTGTTCTATTCAGCGTCGTCACCAAAAACTAACAGAAGAGGTGCCTTCGCCGTTTATGACTAAGAAATTACGAGACGAAATGGGTAAAGCAGCTGTTCAGGCAGCAGAATATATAAAGTATGAAGGTGTAGGAACTATCGAATTTTTGGTAGACAAACACCGTAAATTCTACTTTATGGAAATGAATACGCGTATTCAAGTAGAGCACCCAATTACAGAGCAAGTTATAGACTTCGACTTAGTAAGAGAGCAAATTATTGTTGCTGCTGGAGTGCCTATTACTGGTAAAAACTACACCCCTAACTTACATTCTATCGAATGTCGTATTAATGCTGAAGATCCTTACAACGGATTCCGTCCGTCGCCAGGTTTAATTACAACATTACATGCGCCAGGTGGTCATGGTGTGCGTCTAGATACGCATGTTTATGCAGGATATAGTATTCCACCAAATTACGATTCTATGATTGCAAAGTTAATTACAACAGCGCAAACTCGTGAAGAAGCCATCAGTAAAATGAAACGTGCTTTAGACGAATTCGTAATAGAAGGTATAAAGACAACAATTCCGTTCCATAGACAGTTAATGGATCACCCAGATTATATTGCTGGGAACTATACCACAAAATTTATGGAAGATTTCGTAATGGAAAAACCTCCAAAAGAAGATTAAAACAAAGCAACTCCGGAATTTATTTCGGAGTTTTTTTATGGTGTTACTTTTGCAAAAAAGCAAAAGTCAGGCTATCCACTATATCTTTTATTTTTAAAAAAATAAAAGGATGCCGTTTCTATCCTTAACACAAAAAGTGTCTTTCAATAGGTAAAAATTAACATCATAGTTTACATCAAAACTCTTCTTGTAAACATTAATCTTATATCTAATTAGTTGCTTCAATCACTTTAGTATTATAATGATATTTATGTAAATAAATGGTTTTATAATTCAAGGATGTTCAAAAAAAGGTGCCATTTAACACCCTTTTTTCCCGTTAGACTAATTTTTAGGTATTTAAACTAGTTTTCTTTTAGTGAAGTAGTAGCGCAGTATATATTTGTATCACCATAACATAAGTAGGTTAAGTTCATGGTAGATTTGGGGCAAAAAGGTGAACTTAACAGTTCACCTTTTTCATTTTAAAATGGTTTCTAAAAAAAATCGGACTATAAATTAATATAGCCCGATTTCAATATAAAATTTAAAACGTTTTATTTTGCTTCAGCATAACGACGTTCTACTTCATTCCAGTTAATTACATCAAAAAATGCATTAATATAATCTGGTCTTCTATTTTGGTAGTTTAAGTAGTAAGCGTGTTCCCAAACATCTAATCCTAAAATAGGAGTTCCGTCACAATTAACACCTGGCATTAATGGATTGTCTTGGTTTGGTGTAGAACATACAGAAACTTTACCTCCTTTATGTACACATAACCAAGCCCAACCAGAACCAAACTGTGTTGCAGCAGCATTACTAAAAGCTTCTTTAAAAGCATCAACAGATTCGAAAGCCTCTTCAATAGCTGCTTTTAAATCTCCAGATAAACGACCTTTACCTTCAGGGTTCATTATTTCCCAAAATAAAGAGTGGTTATAAAATCCACCACCGTTATTTCTAACTGCTCCATTGCTCATGTCTAAACTAGTAAGAATGTCTTCAATAGATTTTCCTTCTAATTCAGTACCCTCAATAGCGCCGTTTAATTTGGTAGTATATCCTTGGTGATGTTTAGTATGATGTATTTCCATTGTACGAGCATCGATGTTTGGTTCTAATGCATCGTAAGCATATTGTAATTTCGGTAATTCGAAAGCCATAATATTGTGTTTTTTAAGATTAATAAAAATTTCTTCCTCAAATTTAAGGATAATACGTGTCAATTAAAAATAATTAATTGTTATCAAACCATTGATAGTTTTTATCTTGTCTACAAAAATTATTTAATAGACATGGAGAGTAAAGCGACTTTTTCTATTTACGATGCTTCTGCGGGTAGTGGAAAGACATTCACGCTTGTAAAAGCATACTTAACAATCTTATTTAAATCTAAAAGTCATTTTCAGTTTAAAAATATTTTAGCTATAACATTTACAAATAAGGCTGTTTTCGAAATGAAAGAGCGTATTATTAACACGCTTAAAGAATTTTCTAATGAAAATGTGCTAGTAGACGGAAATGATATGTTTTATATGTTATGCGAAGAGTTGCAAATGCAACCAGAAGCTTTACATAGTAAATCTAAAATGTTGCTGCATACAATTATTCATAATTATGCGGCTTTCGAGATTTCTACAATCGATGGTTTTACGCATAGAATTATAAGAACGTTTGCTCACGATTTAAAATTACCTTTAAATTTCGAAGTCGATTTAGATTCCGAAAGTTTACTAAATAAAGCGGTAGACCAATTAATTGCAAAAGCAGGTACCGATAAAGAAATTACCGATGTCTTGGTGCGGTTTGCTATAGAAAAAGCAGACGATGATAAAAGTTGGAATATTGCCTTAGATCTCTATAAAATTGCAAAACTGCTTATTTACGAAAATGATATTCCGTATCTGGAAGCCTTAAAAGATAAGGAACTTTCAGATTTTAATACACTTAAAAAACAACTCTACAACGATTTAAATACTCTAGAGGCTAGTATTACTGAAGCTGCAAAACACATATTAAATACATTCGAAAATAACGATTTAACCGTTAAAGATTTTTCAAGAGGAACGTTATATAATCATTTTGTAAATGCTTCAGAATTTAAAATACACGGACTTTATAAGAATCAATTAGAGGCGAATATTAAAGACGCTAAGGTGTATACAAAGACACTTGAAGCTTCAAAAAAAGAGCTTATAGATGGCCTTTTACCAGAAATAGAATCGACTTATTTAAAAATTAAGCAAGCCGTTTATTTATTTAAATTCAGAAAAACAATTTCTAAAAATCTAACACAACTTTCAGTATTAAATGCCATCAATCAAGAGTTGATAGCGCTTAAAGAAGACGAAAACAAAATGTTGATTTCAGAATTTAATACCTTAATAAGTCAACAAATTGCGTCGCAACCTACACCTTTTATTTACGAACGGTTAGGAGAAAAGTTCAATCACTATTTTATAGATGAATTTCAGGATACATCTAAAATGCAATGGAATAATTTAATTCCATTAGTGTCGGAAGCTATAGATGCACAAGATGTCGAAAAAGATTCTGGGTCGCTTATGATTGTGGGCGATGCAAAACAAGCCATTTACAGATGGCGTGGCGGAGAAGCAGAACAGTTTATAGAATTATCCGATTTAAATTCTAATCATAATCCGTTTAATACTCCTAAAAACATACAGTCTCTAGACACTAATTACAGAAGTTTCAAAGAGGTTATTCATTTTAATAATACGTTTTTTAATCATATTTCTGGAATGGCTTTTAGTGAAGAGGCCTATGGAAACTTATATCAGCGTGCCAATCAGAATCAAAAAAATCCAAATGAAGGGTATGTAAATATTTCGTTTTTAGATTTAAAAGATGAAGACCGAGACGAGCTCTATCCGGAACAAGTGTATAATACAATTCAAGAATGTATTACGAATGGCTATCAGTTAAAGGATATTTGTATTCTTGTTAGAAAAACCAAGAATGCTGTTGTTACTGCAGATTATCTAAGCAAACAAGGTGTACCAATAATATCATCAGAATTACTACTGATTAAGCAAGCTCCAGAAGTACTATTTCTTACGCATCTTGCAACAGTATTATTTCAACCTAAAAATGCAGAAATAAAATCTGAAATCTTATACTTCTTAGCCGAAAAATTTAAGGTTGAAGATAAACACCATTTTTTTGCTAAACACATTGCGTTAGACAATGATGCATTATTTAAAAGCTTCGAACAATTTGGAATTTTTACAAGTGCCAAAGCATTAATACAATTACCATTGTTTGATATGTTTGAAACCATGGTTCGAGAATTTAATTTGGTAACATATTCTAATGCTTATATTCAGTATTATTTAGATGTTGTTTTAGAATACACTCACAAAAAAGATTCAGACATATTTGGTTTTTTAGAATATTTTGAAGCTAAAATAGATAAGCTTAGTATTGTTTCTCCCGATGGGCAAGACGCAGTGCAGATTATGACCATTCATAAATCTAAAGGTTTAGAGTTTCCTGTAGTGATATTTCCGTTTGCCGATTTAAATATTTACGAAGATATAGAGCCAAAAGAGTGGTTCCCTTTAAATGCAGAAGAGTTTAATGGTTTCCCGTATACATTATTAGATTACAATAAGTCTAATTTTGAAGAATTTGGCGACGAAGGTCTTGCAATTAGTACAAAGCACGAATCGGAATTAGAATTAGACAGTCTTAACCTATTATATGTAGCGTTAACCAGACCTGTAGAGCAACTGCATATAATTAGTAGTTTAGCTTATGATGCAAGGAAGAACATTAACCTTAAAAAATATAGTGGGTTGTTTATGGATTATCTTATGCAGAATCAATTGTGGCAAGACGATACTTTTAATTATCGTTTTGGGAACCCAATGCGACTTACTAAACCGAAGAAAAATGACGAGGAAGATAAGAAGGAAATTCAGGAAGTTTTAGAGTTTATATCTACAGCAAAAAAAGATCACAATATTAAGATTGTTGCTAGCAGTGGTTATTTATGGGATACTAAACAACAAGACGCTATCGAGAAAGGAAATTTAGTCCATAATTTAATGGCTAAAATAAAGGTAAAGCAAGATATCGATGTTGTTTTAAAAGAGGCAGAGCAATCGGGGCTTATTACTGCCGAACAATTTACAGGACTTCAAGAACGGATTCTACAGATTATAGAACATCCCGAGCTTAAAGCATATTTCAATGCAGACCAGACTATTTATACAGAGCGCGACATTATAAAGAAAGATGGTACTATATTAAGGCCCGATCGACTAATTATTAATTCAGACAATGAAGTTACTATTATAGATTATAAAACGGGAACAGAATTAGATAAGCACAAAATGCAACTTCAGCTTTATCAAGATAGTATAGAAGAAATGGATTTTAAAGTTGTTGCTAAAATTCTTGTATATATTAACGAAGAGCTTCAGGTAAGATATGTTTAGCAAACGTTTATTCAATTTATAATAAGAATATAATATATAGGAGAATGGTCTAAAAAGGACATATACTTTATATATAGGAGTAAAGAAACAACAAAAAAGGTGTTTTTAATGGCGTTAATGATGACTTATCTATCACGTTTACACTAAAATAGATGCTATTTTGTAGTGAAAACAGGAGTGTTTTTAGCCTTCAATTCTATTTTCTTTGAAGGGTAAATAAAATTGCAAGAATAAGCGTACAGCATTTGTCATCCCTTATTTAAGTGGATTCGTACAATACTATTGAAGCATTTACTACTCATGGAAATTTGATTGGCGTAATGTAAAACCTTTCTAAACTTTAGAAGTTTGATTGAAGTTATCAATATTTTTCTATATTTGTCTTTGTTAATAATATTTAACAACTTACTTTTGTTTACAATTAACACTTAAAAATTAAACTTTTGAATATGAAAAATCTTAGCAGATTATTGTTCGCAATGTTGCTGGTATTTGGTTTTAGCAACACTTATGCGCAAGATGACAACAACCCATGGGCGATTAGTTTCGGGGTAAACGCGGTAGACTTCTATCCTAATGGTGATGGTTCTCCATTTGGTGAAGGTTTCGGAGACGAATATTTTAACGCTGGTGACCACTGGAATGTATTACCTTCTTTATCTACAATTACTGTAGCTCGTAATATTACAGATGCATTAAGTTTTGGAGTAACAGGATCAATTAACAAAATTGAAAACTACGGAGATCAAGAAGTTTCTGACTGGTCTTACTACGGAATTGATGGTACATTTAAGTACGGTTTCTTACAACACAGTGTATTCAATCCTTTCATCGGAGTTGGTGGGGGTTACACTTGGGTAGACGAAATTGGAGCTGGTACTGTTAATGGTTCATTAGGTTTCAATATTTGGTTTACTGAAAACATTGGACTTACAATCGAATCTGCTTATAAGCATGCTTTCGAAGATTACTTAAGTTCTCACTTCCAACATACTGCTGGAATCGCTATCAAATTTGGTGGAAAAGATTCTGACCAAGATGGTGTATACGATAAAGATGATGCTTGTCCAGATGTATTTGGTTTAGCTATCTTTAACGGTTGTCCTGATACTGATGGTGATGGTATCGAAGATTCTAAAGATTCTTGTCCAAACGAAGCTGGTACAGCTGAATTTAATGGATGTCCTGATACTGACGGAGATAAAGTAGCTGATCCTGATGACAAATGTCCTACTGTAGCTGGATTAGTTGAATTAAACGGTTGTCCTGATACTGACGGAGACGGTGTAGCTGATCCTGATGATGAGTGTCCAAATAACCCAGGTCCTGCTGAAAACAAAGGATGTCCTTGGACTGATATGGATGGTGACGGTGTTGCTGATAAAGATGACAAGTGTGTAGATGTACCTGGTACAGTTGCAAACGATGGTTGTCCAGAATTATCTGAAGCAGTTCAAAAATCACTTAACGAATATGCTAAAACTATCTTATTCGATACAGGAAAATCTTCTATCAAATCTCACTCTGCTGAAGTTTTAGAAAACATTACGGCTATCATTAATGAATATCCTAATGCTAAATTCAATGTAGAAGGTCACACTGATAGTTCTGGTTCTGATGCTTTAAACATGAAGTTATCTGACGAAAGAGCAGCAGCTGTAAAAGATTACTTAATTGGAAAAGGTATTGACTCTTCAAGATTATTCTCTAAAGGATACGGTGAAGAAAAGCCAATCGACTCTAACAAAACAAGAGCTGGTAGAGCTAACAACAGACGTGTAGAAATTAACTTAGTTAAATAAGACTAAATCTGTTAAAATATAATTATCTAAAACGCCCCGTTTATTCGGGGCGTTTTTTATTTTTATACAATGACAACTTTTATAGAAGAGGTTATTACTAACCTGCAAGAGAAAGGTCTTGACCTTTCAGAATTAAAATTTATTCTTCCAAGTAAACGTGCGGGGACTTTTTTAAAGCATCAGCTTTCTAGGTCTACCAAGCAAACCATGTTTGCTCCAGAAATATTAAGTATCGAAGACTTTGTTGAATCTATTTCAGGTTTAAAGACGGTTTCGAATACAGAATTACTATTTCAATTTTACAACACCTACATAACTCTTAACACTACCGAAAATCCAGATTCTTTCGAGGTGTTTTCTAAGTGGGCACAAATTCTACTTCAGGATTTTAATGAAATCGACAGATATTTAATTCCGCAGCAAAAAATATTCGAATATTTAGCAGCTATACAGGAAACAAATCATTGGTCTGTTGCAGAAGATAAAACAGATTTTATAATCAATTATCTTGCATTTTGGAATAAACTTCATGAATATTATACTCACTTTACAACACATTTATTAACTAATAACTTGGGGTATCAAGGGTTAGTTTACAGACAAGCTAATGTAAACGTGAAAACGTATGTCGAGCAGCATAAAGTGCAACATGTGTTTTTAGGTTTTAATGCTTTAAATACAGCAGAAGAATCTATTATTCAATACATATTAGAAGAAACAGATGCTTTAATTTATTGGGATATAGACAAAACGTTCTATGAAAATCCTATTCATGATGCAGGGCTGTTTACAAGGCAACATGCTAAAAATTGGAAGTATTTTAATACGCATCCTTTTAATTGGATTACCGAAAATTATACAAAAGAGAAATCTATAAATATAATAGGTGTTCCTAAAAATGTTGGGCAAGCCAAATATATAGGCGGAATTTTAAAAGACCTTAAAAAACAAAATAGTACTTTAGAAAATACTGCAGTGGTTTTAGGAAACGAAGATCTTTTACTTCCAGTTCTAAATTCTATTCCAGACACTGTAAATGCGTTAAACGTGACTATGGGGTTTCCTTTAAAATCGATTCCCTTGGCTTCGCTGT
Source organism: Formosa agariphila KMM 3901 (assembly GCF_000723205.1). Taxonomy (NCBI): domain Bacteria; kingdom Pseudomonadati; phylum Bacteroidota; class Flavobacteriia; order Flavobacteriales; family Flavobacteriaceae; genus Formosa; species Formosa agariphila. Next base: position 40,757 of record NZ_HG315671.1, read on the forward strand.
TCGAGAGTCTATTTCATTTACATAAAAACAAGCCGCAATCATTTTACTATAAAGATGTCATTTCAATATTATCGCATCAATTTGTGCGACCTCTATTTGTTTTAGAAGGAGACGATTTTGCGACTAATTTAATTGAGAGAATTCAAACCAATAACATTGTCTTTATCTCTTATAAGCATTTAGTTGACTTATGCGAGCCTTTTAAAGATGTGCTTAGCTTGTTGTTTGATTCGTGGGGTAATAATGCCACAAAGGCTTTAAAACAGTCTAGAGATTATATTTATGTTTTAAAAGAACATTTAAGTATTAATAAAGATGAACACATATTAAGTTTAGAATATACATATAGATTTCATGAGCTTTTTAACGAGTTAGACCGCCTAAATACAACCTATAATTTTTTTCAATCTATAAGTGCATTACATCAAGTTTATAAAGAGCTATTGAGTAGTGAAACTTTAGATTTTCAAGGCGAACCATTGCAAGGATTACAAATTATGGGAATGTTAGAATCGCGTGTTCTAGATTTTGAAACGGTTATTATATCGTCTGTAAATGAAGGTGTATTGCCAGCTGGTAAAAGCAATAACTCCTTTATACCTTTAGATGTTAAATTAGAGAATGGTCTGCCAACCTTTAAAGAAAAAGATGCCGTGTATACCTATCACTTTTATCGTTTATTGCAACGCGCTAAGAATGTATATATTATCTACAATACAGAGGTAGATGCTTTGAAAGGTGGTGAGAAAAGTCGTTTTTTAACTCAGCTCGAGTTAGAAAAAATTCATAAACCAAAATACATAATGGCCGCTCCAGTTGTGAATTTGGTAGAACAAAAATTGAAAACAGTACCCAAGACAAGTTTAGTTGTAGACCGTTTAAAAGAGATTGCTAAATATGGATTTTCTCCGTCGTCTTTAACTAACTATGTTCGTAATCCAATAGATTTCTATTATCAAAAAGTCCTTAAAATTCAAGAATATGATGAGGTCGAAGAAACAGTTGCCGCTAATACTTTAGGAACTGTAGTGCATAATACCCTTGAAGATTTTTATAAACCATTAATCAAAAAACAGTTAACTGAAGCGCATTTAACGGAAATGAAATCTAAAATTTCAAGTACTGTTTTGCATCATTTTAAATTAACTTATAACGACGGCGATATTAGTACAGGAAAAAATTTAATAAGTTTTGAAATTGCTAAACGTTATGTTTCTAATTTTATTAATTCAGAATTAAAAGAAGTTAAGGCAGGTAGAATTATTAAAATTATTGCCATAGAAGCCGACTTTGAAAGAGTTAAAATTAATATACCTGAATTGGATTTTCCAGTCACTATTGGAGGAAAAGTAGATCGTGTAGATGAATACGATGGTACCACGCGAATCATCGATTATAAAACAGGAAAGGTAGAACAGTCGCAAGTAGAGATTATAGATTGGGATGAACTTACTACCGATTATAAGAAATACAGTAAGCCCTTCCAGATTTTATGTTATGCTTATATGATGCTTTCTGATGGGAAGTTGAAGTTCCCTTTAGAGGCAGGAATTATATCGTTTAAAAATTTAAATGGAGGTTTTCTAAAATTCACAAAAAAAGTCAAAACCGGACCAAAAGCGACTAAAATTACTGCTATAGATAAGGAGACTATTCAATTGTTTGAAGAACAGCTAAAAGTTTTGGTATTAGATATTTTTAATACTGAAAACGATTTTGAAGAAAAAGACGTGAGTCACTAATTAGAGGCTACGATCACTTATGAAAAAAATATTCAGATTTTTATTTAAAATACTAATTTGGTTTATTCTTGTGTCTACATTAATAGTGGTAATTTATAAGTTTATTCCAGTGCCTATAACACCATTAATGCTTATCCGTAGTTTTGAAACCTCAGAAACTAATGTTCCAAAAACTTGGAGTCATGAATGGGTAGATTTAGATACTATTTCTATTGCCATGCAAAAGGCTGTTATTTGTAGTGAAGATCAGAATTTTTTAAACCATAATGGATTCGATTTTAAAGCTATTGAAAAAGCTATTAGTAGTAACCAAAAAGGTAAGCGTCTCCGTGGTGGAAGTACGATTTCTCAGCAAACGGCAAAGAACGTTTTTTTATGGCCTGGTCGGAGTTGGTTTCGAAAAGGTTTAGAGGTTTATTTTACAGTATTAATAGAAGTAATTTGGAGTAAATCGCGTATTCTGGAAGTATACTTGAATAGCATAGAAATGGGAAATAATATATATGGCTGCGAAGCTGCCGCTCAGTTTTGGTTTAATACATCGGCAAAAAAATTATCAAATTACGAAGCAGCAGCAATTGCTTCAATCTTACCAAATCCAAGAGTGTATAAAGCAAATCCAGCTTCAGCCTATATTCAGAAAAGAAAAGCTTGGATTGTAAAGCAAATGAACTATTTTGGACCTTTACGATTTGAAACCCATGAAAACTAATTCTGAAATTAAACAAGAGCTTTTAACAAGTTGTGAAGCGTTTATCGATAAGCGTTTGGCTAACGTACAGCATAATATTGCTGAAGTGCAACATGCTTTAACTTCTGAAACCAAAAGTACTGCAGGAGATAAGCACGAAACCGGTAGAGCCATGTTACAATTGGAGCGCGAAAAGTTTGGTGCACAATTGGCCGAAATTAATTTGGTTAAAAAAGCGTTGTCTAAAATTAATGTTACAAAACGGTCTGAGACGGTTTGCTTAGGAAGTGCTGTTTTAACAAATAAATCGAATTATTTTATAGCTATTAGTGCTGGAGAAATTGAAATAGACACCACAAAGTATTTTGCCATTGCTCCTAATACGCCTATTGGTCAGTTGCTAATCTCTAAAAAAGTAGGCGATAGTATTCGTTTTAGAGATCAAGAATTTACTATAACAGATTTATTTTAATGCTAATCGTTGTTCTGCTGATTCTGTAAGTTTTAAGTATATAGTTTCGTTTAAAACTAGCGGTTGTTTGTTATAGAAAAACAGAGACTTTAATTCAAATTCTACTTCAACGAGATACGTATTTCCTCTAAAGTAATTCTGAACAACTTTAACTTCTAACTCCGATTTCGAACACACTTCTAATTCGTGAGCATACACAAATACATTAGAATCTGAATTAGATAACCCCAGTTGAAACTCTTGAAACGTATTGAATTCGTCGAAAAATGATGCGATTAATGGCTGTTCAGGATTGTTGTATAATTGTTTGGGCGTGTCGTTTGCTATGATTCTACCGTTATTTAAAACAATCATGTGATCAGAATAAGGTAAAACATCTTCACGGTCGTGAGTGGCTACCACACAAGAAATATTATTGTCTTTTAAATATTTAAATAAGTTACGGCGTAATGTTTGTTTCTGGAAGTTATCAATATGACTAAAAGGTTCGTCTAATATGATTATTTCTGGTTGTCTAGCAATAGCTCTAGCAAGCGCCACACGTTGTTTTTGCCCACCGCTTAACTGTTTTACTTTAACATGTGTAAACGCCTCTAAATCGACTAATTTTATAAGTTCTGTTGTGCGTTTGTGCTTTTCTTCAGGAAAAAAATTAGATAAAAATTTTCCGATGTTTTCTTCTACTGTAATAAATGGCATTAAGTCGAATTCTTGGGCCACATATTTCATGAAATCGTAACCAATAACTAAGTTGAATTTTGGTCCTAAAATAGGAGTGTCGTTCCAAAAAATTTCACCTTCAGGTAAATCATAAGTACCGTAAAGGAGTTTTATGAGTGTGCTTTTTCCAGAGCCACTTTCACCAATTATGGATACATGCTGACCTTGTGCAACAGAAAAAGAAATGTTGTGAAGAATGGTTTCTGTATTGTAACCAAATGATATGTTTTGGACGTTAAGCATAACTTGTTTTTGATTCGCAAAAATAGTGTAAAAAGCAAAAGAGTCATTTAATTGCAAATAAAGCATTTAAATGACTCTTACTGAAATATTATAAGGTTAACCTTTTGTGTTTTTGTGTTTTGGAAGTTCGTTAAAACCCATATTGTATAACGTAAATCCAAATATATCGGCATATTGCTCGATTGTCTTGCTTACAGGAGTTCCTGCTCCGTGACCTGCATCTGTTTCAATACGAATTAAAACAGGATTACCGTTGTTTTGATGCTTTTGTAATTCTGCAGCAAATTTAAAACTATGTGCAGGAACCACACGGTCATCATGATCACCAGTTGTAATTAAGGTTGCAGGGTAATTTACGTCAGATTTTACATTATGCACAGGAGAATAGGCTTTTAAATATTCAAACATCTCTTTACTGTCTTCTGCAGTTCCGTAATCGTATGCCCATCCAGCTCCAGCTGTAAATGTGTGATAACGTAACATATCTAAAACACCAACAGCAGGTAAAGCCACTTGCATTAAATCTGGGCGTTGCGTCATTGTTGCTCCAACTAATAATCCGCCATTAGAACCTCCTCTAATTGCTAAGTATTTAGGAGATGTATAATTGTTTTCTATTAAATATTCTGCTGCTGCTATAAAATCATCAAATACATTTTGTTTTTGCATCTTAGTTCCAGCATCGTGCCATGCTTTTCCGTATTCACCACCACCTCTTAGGTTAGGTACAGCATAAATTCCGCCTTCTTCCATCCACACAGCATTGGCAATACTAAAAGCAGGTGTTAAGCTAATATTGAATCCGCCATACGCATAAAGAATTGTTGGGTTTTTTCCGTTTAACTCTGTCCCTTTTTTATAAGAAATAATCATTGGAACCTTAGTACCGTCTTTAGAATTATAGAATACTTGTTTACTTTCAAATTGACTTGGATCAAAATCTACTTTAGGTTTTACATACACTTCAGAAGTCCCTGTATTAGGGTTGTAAGCAAAACTTGTACTTGGAGTGGTGTAGTTTGAAAATGAATAATATAGAGTTTCATTTTCTTTTTTTCCTGAAAATCCACTTACTGTTCCAATACCAGGAAGTTCAACTTCTCTAATTAAATTGCCTTCATAGTCATATTGTTTAACCTGAGAGACAGCATCAACCATATAGTGAGCAAATATAAAATTACTCCCTGTAGATGGCGATAATACATTTTTTGTTTCAGGAATAAAATCTACCCAATGTTCTGGACTCGGATTTGATGCATCTACTGTAACAATGCGTCTGTTTGGTGCATTTAAATTGGTAACAAAAAATAATTTACTACCAATATTGTCTATTAATTGCGTGTCGCTGTCTGTATGTACTAAAACTGGAACAAGCTTACTGTTGGTTTTAGTAAGGTCTTTAATGTATAATTTGTTTCCTGATGTAGATGTACGTGGCGTAATAATTAAATAATGGTCGTCTTCTGTAACCGAAGCATATATGTAACGGTGCTTTTCTTGGTCTGTACCACCATAGATAAGCTTGTCGTTTTCTTGTTTAGTACCTAGTTTGTGGTAATATACTTTGTGCTGATCTGTTTTAGCAGATAATTCACTTCCTTTAGGTTTGTCGTAACTCGAGTAGTAAAAACCGTCGTTTCCTTTCCAAGACATTCCACTAAATTTAACATCAATAATGGTGTCTTCTATAACGGCTTTAGTTTCTGTATCAATAATAATAATCTTTCTCCAATCGCTTCCTCCTTCAGAAATTGAATAGGCAGCAATACTTCCATCTTTAGAAAAAGATAATCCGCCTAAAGATGTTGTGCCTTCACTGCTAAAGGTATTTGGATCAAGAAAAACTTCTTCTGTTTTATCGTCACCTTTAGTTCTATAAATAACGTTTTGATTTTGTAGGCCGTTGTTTTTATAGAAATAGTTGTAATCGCCTTCCTTAAAAGGTGCTCCAATTTTTTCGTAATTCCACAGTGTTGTTAAACGGTCTTTAATCTCGTTACGATATGGGATGTTTTCTAAATACCCGAACGTTACTTTATTTTCCTCCTTAACCCAAGCTTCTGTTTCCGGACTTCTGTCGTCTTCCAGCCAGCGATATGGATCGTTAACCTCAACACCAAAATAAGTGTCTACAGTATCTGCTGTTTTTGTAATAGGATAGTGCACTATTTGATTATTATTTTTTTTAAGTTCTTGTTCGTTTTTACACGAATTGAATAGGGTTAAAACAAATAGGAGGATTGGTAGCTTTCTCATAACATGCAAGTTTTTGAGAGCCAAAAATAACTAAAAAGCTCCTAAGCGTAGGGCTTAAGAGCTTTTTTTATGATTTATTTGATAAAAATTACCTTAGATAAGATTTTCTTTAATTAAATACTCAGCAATTTGAATGGTGTTCGTTGCAGCTCCTTTTCTTAAGTTGTCTGCTACAATCCACATATTAATTGTATTCTGTTGTGTTTCGTCTCTTCTAATACGTCCAACAAATACATCGTCTTTATCGTGTGCATAAATTGGCATTGGATACGTATTTGTATCTGTATTATCTTGAACAACAACACCTGGAGTTTCGCTTAATAATTTACGAACATCGGCTAAATCGAAATCATTTTCAAATTCTACGTTTACAGATTCAGAATGTCCACCAGCAGTAGGGATTCTTACTGCAGTTGCAGAAACAGAAAAAGACGTGTCGTTTAAGATTTTTTGAGGTTCTTTGGCTAATTTCATTTCCTCTTTTGTGTATCCGTTGTCTAAAAATACATCACAATGTGGTAATGCATTTCTTCCAATTGGATAAGGATAAGCCATTTCGCCTTCAATTCCAGCAATTTCGTTTTCTAGTTGTTTTACAGCTTTTACACCGGTACCAGAAACCGATTGGTATGTTGAAACAACAACGCGTTTCATTTTATATTTTTTATGAAGCGGAGCCAAAGCCATAACTAATTGAATAGTTGAACAGTTTGGGTTTGCAATAATTTTATCGTCTTTTGTTAATTCGTTCGCGTTAATTTCTGGAACGACTAACTTTTTAGTAGGATCCATTCTCCAAGCCGAAGAATTATCTACTACTGTTGTTCCTGCTTCAGCAAATTTAGGCGCCCATTCTAAAGACGTATCTCCACCAGCAGAAAATAAAGCAACATCTGGTTTCATTGCTACTGCATCTGCTAAGCCTACAACCTTATAATCTTGTCCCTTGTAAGAAATTGTTTTACCTACAGAGCGCTCCGACGCTACTGGAATTAATTCTGTTAATGGAAAATTACGTTCTGCAAGAACTTTTAGCATTACTTCGCCAACCATACCCGTGGCACCAACTACAGCTACTTTCATTATATCAATTAGTTTAAGTGTGTCTTTAATTATTTATGGCAAAACTAAGTATTAATAATTAAAAAAACAGCCTTAGTTTCTTCAAACTAAGGCTATTTAACAACAAATAACAAAATGTTAATTATTTAACAATTATTACTTCTTAAGTAAATCTCTTATTTCAGCTAAAAGTTCTTCTTGAGTTGGTCCTGTAGGTGGTGCTGGAGCAGCTTCTTCTTTCTTTTTAGAATTTTCGTAAGCTTTTAATACCATGAAAATACAGAAACCGATAATAATGAAATCGATAACCATTTGTATAAAGTTACCGTAATTAATTGCTACTGCAGGTACCTCTGCGCCAGCGGCATTCGTGGTTGCTTCTTTCAAAACATACTTTAGGTCTGTAAAATTAACATCGCCAAGGAGCATGCCAATTGGAGGCATTAAAATGTCTTTAGTAAACGATGTTACTATTTTACCAAATGCACCCCCAACAATTACTGCTGTTGCAAGGTTTATAATATCGCCTTTTAGGAGAAAGGACTTGAAATCTTTGAAAAATGCCATATAGTTTAGGATTAATTAATAATCACTAAAGTATGTAAAAAAAATTAATAAAAAGATGTATCTATTTTAAAACGATGCGTTTAATGCGCTGTGAAAGTCCTGTAAGGAGTTCGTATGAAATGGTATTTGCGGTGGCAGCAAATTCTTCTGCTGTAGGATAATCTCCAAAAACTATAACCTCGTCACCTTCATTACAGTCAATAGTTGTAATGTCTACCATAATCATGTCCATGCAGGTGTTACCAACAATTGGTGCTTTTTGTCCGTTTATAGCAACAAATCCTTTACCATTTCCATATTCTCTTCCAATGCCATCGGCATGTCCTAATGGTAGCGTTGCAGTAGTTAACGGCGCATTACTAATGTGGCCGCGGTTATACCCAACACTATCCCCAATAGGAATCTGGTGAATTTGAGATATAACAGTTTTTAATGTCGTAATAGGTTTAAAATGACTGTTTTCTTTTTCTGAATTTCCAAAACCATACATTCCAATTCCGCTTCTTACCATATCGAAATGCGCTCCTGGGTAATTTAGAATTCCAGAGGTGTTACACATATGAAGCATGGGCGTGTAAGGCAATTGCTTTAAAAGGAGATGGGTAACGTGTTTAAAAGTTTTAATTTGTTTTACAGTAAATTCCTTTTCATTTAAGTCTTCACTAGCTCCCATATGCGAAAATAGCGAGGTGACTTTAATAGCTTCAGTATTTTTTAATAGTGAAAGTATCTCTGGAATATCTGCTTCCGAAAATCCTAAACGATTTAATCCAGTATTAAATTTTAAATGAACAGGATAGTTTTTCTGATTTAAATTTTCGGCTGTAGCCACAAATTCTTTCAGTACTTTTAAACTGTATAGGTTTGGTTCTAAGCAGTGTTCTATAAGAATGTTAAAACTTATAGCTTGTGGGTGAAGTACTAAAATGGGTTTGGTAATGCCAGACGTTCTTAGCTGTTCTCCTTCGTAAGTATAGGCCACAGCAAAGTAATCGGCATGTTGTGTTTCTAAATGTTTAGCAATATCTACCGCAGCATTTCCATAAGCATACGATTTTACAACAGCCATAAATTTGGTAGCAGGTTGTAATCTAGATTTAAGATAGGTAACGTTGTGTTCTAAAGCTTTTAAATCTATTTCTAATAGGGTTTCCTGAGCTTTAGGCATTGCTATCTTCAGAATTAAAATCTAACTGCTCCATTTTGTTCGTGTTGGTGCTTTGCGATTTTTCACTACGCATAGCTTTGTAATAAGCTGCACGACTAAGAGGCTCATAATTTTCGGTTTCACCAAGCAAAACCAATGCATCGCTTGCTGCTTTTCTATAACTAAACTGAGCTAAATTTCCAGTCCTAGTACAAATGGCATGAACTTTTGTTACATACTCTGCAGTCGCCATTAAATTAGGCATCGGACCAAACGGATTACCTTTAAAATCCATATCTAATCCAGCGACAATAACACGAATACCTTTGTTGGCTAAATCGTTACAAACACGTACAATTTCGTCATCGAAAAACTGAGCTTCATCAATACCAACCACATCGCAACCATCGGCTAAAATAGGAATATTAGCCGCTGCAGGAACTGGCGTAGAACGAATTTCGTTAGCATCGTGAGAGACGACCATATCTTCGTTATAGCGGATATCTACCGAAGGTTTAAAAATTTCAACTTTCTGTTTGGCGAATTGTGCACGTTTAAGTCTTCGGATTAATTCTTCTGTCTTTCCAGAGAACATAGAACCGCAGATAACTTCTATCCAACCAAATTGTTCTTTATGATTTACTGTATTTTCGAGAAACATTTTGTAATTTTAACACTAATATTAGGCAAACTCTCGTTTGTTTATAGGCGATGTAAATTTATTAAAAATAAAAAGGCGAAAATAGTTTAAATTTAAAAGTTATGAAGAAGAAATTGGAATCAGAATTAATGAGTGTTGCGCTAAGAATTTTAAGGCTTGAGGGAAAGGATGATGTGAGTAAATTACATGCTGAAACAGCGCTACTATTTGAAAAACTTTCAGTTTTAAAATTTCTTCAAGAAAATCCTCAGGATGTACAACAATCAGATGCAAGCGAGGTTTCTTTTTTCGATATGATAGATAGTGCGTTTACTAAAAAAACGGAACACCAAATAGAAGAAGACGACACCATTTCTTTGCGAGAAGATCAGCAACAACCCGATGAAGATGCCGAAGATATCGCAGAACCTGTGATGGAAAAGATAAAGGATATTGTTGCACAAATGCCTCACGAAGCCAATGCTGTAGATGATTTATTTGAAGCGATTACGCCAAAACCGCACTACGAGAAAAATGACTTTGAAGATATTACTGCCGATTTTAAAGAAACGCCTGTTTTTGAACCTGTAACAAATTCTACCATTACCAATGCTAAAAAATCTTTAAACGATAAATTAAAAAGTGGCGGATTAAATATTGGTTTAAATGATAAAATTGCATTTATAAAACAATTATTTGGTGGTAGTGCCGAAGATTACGAGCGTGTTATTTCTCAAATAAATACGAGTAGTAATTTTGATGAAGCTCAGAATTTAATTCAAAATGTCGTTAAATCCGATTATAATAACTGGGAAGGTAAAGAAGTCTTCGAAGAGCGTTTTATGCAAATAATAGAAGGGAAATTCAATTAATTTTATTGAGATTTGCACCTTTAATTTTTATTCGTGTTTCGCTTTGGGAAGAAGTTTTACAAACACGTGGTTAATTTTCAGAACATGAGTAAATTATATATTGTACCTACGCCCATTGGTAATTTAGAAGACATGACTTTTAGAGCCATACGCGTTCTTAAAGAAGCCGATTTAATTTTGGCAGAAGACACAAGAACGTCGGGAAAACTTCTAAAACATTTCGAGATTAGCACACATTCGCAATCGCACCATATGCATAACGAGCATAAAACGGTTGAAGGGTTAATACAAAAATTAAAGGGAGGAACCGTAATTGCATTAATTAGTGATGCAGGTACACCAGCTATTTCTGATCCTGGATTTTTATTAACTCGTGCTTGTGTAGAACACGGTATAGAAGTCGATTGTTTACCAGGAGCAACAGCTTTTGTTCCCGCATTAGTAAATTCTGGATTGCCAAACGATAAATTTGTATTCGAAGGTTTTTTGCCCGTAAAAAAAGGAAGACAGACCCGATTATTACTTTTAGCCGAAGAAACGCGTACCATTATATTTTACGAGTCGCCACACAAACTTATAAAAACACTGACTCATTTTTGTGAGTATTTTGGTGAGGACCGTCCGGTTTCTGTGTCTCGGGAATTGACTAAATTATACGAGGAAACCATTAGAGGAACAGCAAAAGAAGTACTGGAACATTACACCAATAAACCGCCTAAAGGAGAAATAGTAGTTGTAGTTGGTGGAAAAAAATAGATTAAAAAAAATAGCGACTGTTAAATAAAACAGGCACTATTTTTTTTAGGTATGAATGTTAGATTTATAAACTGTTAATCCAAGCTTCAATTAAATCTGTGCCTTCTTCGTGCACTAATTCTCTTCCAATTTCTGGCATTCTAACATCCACTTCAGAAGATTTCATTCTATAAAGCAGTATCGATTCGTCTGCATTTCCAGGGTCTATAACATACTTAAATCCGCCTGATCCATTTCCTGCAGCAATAGGAGATTTATAAACTCCTAAACTATTAGGGTCTTCATTATAATATCCTAAAAACAAACCAGAGTTATAGGCCGATCCTCCCAATCTATGGCAAGAGGCACAATTAACATCAAGATATGCTCTAGCACGATCATTTACACTTGCACTAGTATCGTCTATATCATGCCATTTCGGTAACGGTTCAGAAAAACTAGGCGTATCTAAAATTCCTAAATCCATCCACATATCTAACTGATTGTCTGTTCCTGTATGGTACGCATAGTCTCTGTTTAAATTTTGAATTTTAGGACCAATAGGTTCAATTTTTCCTTTTAAAGCATGACAATTAATGCATTGATTCTGATTAGGAATTAAGTAATTAAAAGATTCTTCTTGTCCGTTTACAGAAACAGTTAGAGGAACTGTTGCACCAATAATTGTTTTAACGGCATCGGTTTGCCCTTCATTCCATTTATACGTTTCTGGTTGCCATTCGTTAGTTCTTTTAATTAGTAATCGCGTTTCTATAATATTATCTACACCATTATCTGTATAATAGAAGTTTTTAATAAGCACAGACCCTACAGGGAAACTCAATACTTGAGTGGTATCCATAGGAATGCTTTGTCCTTCTGGTACATATAGAAAACGTTTTTTAAAAGCGTAGTCACTAAACAATTTGGTGTTTAAATCGTAAGGGATAACTCCTGCTTCTGTATTTGGAGTTAAATTTTTAAGGTCGCCCTCAAAAAAATTGTATTCAGATAGCAATTCATGTCCAACGCCTGTAGGGATGTCTAATTCGTTATTTTCTACAGGAACATCAATTGTAGAGTCATCACTTCCACAGCTTATTAGTAAAAAAAGTACCAATACGCTAGAACATATGTTTTTTATTAATTTCATCTAATCGTGTAGGTTTTTAGTATGCATCAAAAGATATGGCTGGCAACGATGTAGGAGTACAGTCGTGAGCAGAAATGTCTGTAGTTAAAGATCCGCCAGTTGGGTCTGTAAGCATCATATTAACAAATGTTGTAGCAGGATTTTCTTGAATACATAAATCTCCTTGAGATATAAATATCCCGTCTGTTAAAATTTCAGGTTGGTCTAACCCGTACTGACCTAATAAAAATCCGATGTCTGAAATAGAATCTGGTTGGTCTGGGTTTACAGTTCCTGTCATCGTAATATCATTATCATGGATGTTTACGCCAGAAGGAAAAGGATTAAAACCAGCAGGCGGCTCTGGATTTAATGCTAAATAATTCATTACAAGTAGTGTCGCGTAATTGTTATTTGTTAACGTGTTTTCGAAAATTTCAACATTTTTTGTGCTCAATACCATAATACCAACACCTGCAGGAACATTACCAACAATGTTACCCGCTGGAGCAAAATTGGTTCTGTTATTTTCATATGAATTGTTATTGAATACTCTAGTATTTAAACCAGTTTGGGATAAACCAGGTAAATCGAATACTAAAATTCCTCCTGTGTTATCTGTTGCAATGTTATCATACACATCGGCATTGGTTGTGTTTTCAATTTCTATTCCAGCAACATTACCTTCTGCAAGACTATTTTTTACAATAACTTGATCCGATTGTCCTACATAAATACCAGCATCAGATGCACCATAGGCATAACAATTATCGATATACACATATTTACATAGCACAGGATAAAGTCCATAAGCACCATTAGACTCACTTGGTTCTCCAGACCATACGGTTCCAACATTTACGAAACTAATATATTCGCAATCTCTAGTTTTTAATGCATCTCCTTTACTGTCTCTAATAGTAAGGTCTTCAAATCTAATTTTAGTAGAATTAGCTACTAAAACACCTTCTCCTCCAGAAGTTTGACTACTAAAATCTAAGAATGTCTTGTCTCTTCCCGCTCCACGAATAATAACTTCTTGTTTTCCATCCATAGAGAGTGTGTTTGTAAAGGTGAATTCACCAGCATCAAATACAATAATTTCATTGGGCTTTACTTCAATAAATGCAGCTTGAGCTTCGTCTGCAGCACCTGACCCAGCTGAAATTTTAATTTCATTAGATGGTGCGATGGGAGAGTCGTCGTCGCTTCCACAGGAAGTTACTAATAATAAGATTAAACATACGGCTGTTAGTTGATAGGTTTTAGTTAGTAGTTTTGTCATAAATTTAATATTTACCAGGTTAATTGTTAATTCTGTTGAAAATGTACAAATTTTTTTTATAATCTTTAAGTTTTAGGTAAATATTATAAAAAGTATTAATTAATATTTATGGGATGATTATCTTTCGGAAAATCTTTTTTCTAATCTTTAGTACTGAAATCAAGTAGCATCATTATTTAAAAAATTAGAAATTTTGAAGGAAAAAAAATTAAAACAAAATATATAATGACATTAGAAGCTTTTAAACAAAAATTAAAAAATACACCAAAATCTATCGTGTTTTCCGATACTGTAGATACTATAGAATCTTTATACGAATTCACTAAAACAGCCTTTACAAATGGTAATCTAAAAAATAAAGCAGGAGAAAACTCAGGCTCTTGTAAATTGTTTGCTTTTGCAAAACTTCAAGGGTTTACAAAAGAAGAAACCTTATCATGTTTCGGTCAGTTTTATTATATAGATGTTTTAGGCGATCCAGAAGGTGATGGCCACCAAAACATTAGAAACTTTATGAAGACGGGTTTTGAAGGTTTAAAGTTTGAAGGTGAACCTTTAAAGCTGAAATAAGCAATTATGGATGCGCTTTTACATGAGATTAAGCAATGCACCATTTGTGCAGACCATTTGCCTTTAGGTCTGCATCCTATTGCAACAGCACATCCAGATTCTAAGATTATAATTGTTGGTCAGGCGCCAGGACTTAAAGTGCATAATTCCGGAATTCCTTGGAACGACGCTAGCGGAAAGCGATTAAGAACCTGGCTAAATGTTACCGAAGACCAGTTTTACAATACTAAGAATTTTGCCATTATACCTATGGGATTTTGTTATCCTGGTAAAGGTAAAAGTGGCGATTTACCGCCAAGACCCGAATGTGCGCCTCAATGGCATGCCGCGTTATTTGATAAAATGCCGAATGTAAAGCTTGTGATTTTAATTGGGAATTATGCTCAGAAATATTATCTCAAAGCAGAGGCTGGATCGAATTTAACAGAAACCGTTTCCAACTTCGAGTCGTATTTACCAACCTATTTCCCGATTCCACACCCGTCACCACGGAACCGTTTTTGGATGTCTAAAAATCCGTGGTTCGAAGCATCAGTTGTGCCTGAATTACAGAAGCTAATTAAAACTATACTTTAAAATTAGGTTCTTAGGTAGATTATATCATGAGCCTTTTTTCTTCTTCTTTATACATAAATACGTTTTTTAAAGAAAAAGATGATGAGATATAGGATCATAAAAGTTTCCAGGAAGTAATCAAAAGACATTCTTAATTCTTTAAAGAAAGCATAGGTTATAATAGAAATTATCAATAATAGTATTATAGTAAGTTGGTACGATTCTAAGCGTAATTTATTGATATAATCATCTTCGACTTTTTCTCTAGACAGCATATAAATAAATAACCCCACATAGCTTAAAATAGAAAATAAATGAGAAAGATTATTTTCTGAATGATCAAGGCTTTCGGGTTTCGTTTCCGATTGTGTTGTGTTTGGATGATTATCTTGCGAGCTTTCTATTTGTGGTGTGTTGATACAGTATTCATTACAGTCCACAGTATAATAAGCTGCACTTATAAAAGTAAATACTATAAAGGCCAGAGCGCCTAATTTTTTACACCAATTTGGTAGTATTTGAATGTTCATTTTCTTTAGAGTTTTGGTTAATATTTTAAACTTTTATTCTTCGATATCAAATAAATATTCAACGGTAACTTCGAAAAACCGAGCCATTTTAATCGCAAGGGTTACCGACGGATTGAATTTGTTATTTTCAATAGCGTGAATAGTTTGTCGAGACACCTTTAATTTATCTGCCAATTGTGCCTGTGTTAAACTATGTCTGGCGCGTTCTACTTTTATAAGGTTTTTCATTAATACACTCGTTTTTTAATTGAAAATATAATGAGGAATAGCATCATATAAAGGAATAGAAAATAATCCAAAGGCATATTTAAATTGCCTTGGAACGCATAAATTCCAAGTGAAACCAATAGAAAAATTAAGATGGAAAGCTGAAATGAATCTGCTCTCAATTTATTGATGTAATCGTCTTCAATTTGTTCCTTAGAAATCATATAAATAATCAATCCAATAATGCTTAAAATATTAAACACATGCATGAGTTCGTTTCCAAAATAATCTGAAAATACTTCAGAAGTTTCATGTGGTTGAGAGGTGTATTTTCGTTCATCTGGTGCTAATTCTATTTGGTCTAAAGGGCTGCTGTTTTTACCTTCATTGTAGCCGTCAATAAATCCATCGCTACCAGCTAATATTGCAAATGTGATAAAAATTAAGATACCTATTTTTTTACACCAGTTGGGAAGTATTTGAATGTTCATATGTTATGAATTTTAAAGTTAGTTATAAACCTGCTTATTGAAAAGGTTTGAAGGCTGCTTAAATGAAAGTTTTTTTTAAATAAAAAAGAATGAGTAGCATAGGGATATTAAGCAGTACTAAACAGTATAACGGCATATTTAAGGTTTCGTGTAATGAATAATTTACGAATGAAACTAATATTGGAAGTAGTTGTATTGTCATTTCTAGTGAATTTTTATTAGTTGTATTTAGTGTGTTGCAATAAAGGTTGAATGTTTGCTTTTACTATAAAGTATGCGATTAATAGACTCGTTTTTTAATTGAAAAAATAATGAGGAATAGCATCATATAAAGGAATAGAAAATAATCCAAAGGCATATTTAAATTGCCTTGGAACGCATAAATTCCAAGTGAAACCAATAGAAAAATTAAGATAGAAAGCTGAAATGAATCTGCTCGCAATTTATTGATATAATCGTCTTCAATTTTTTCTTTAGATAGCATATAGATAAATAGTCCCGCAATACTTAAAATACTAAATAAGTGAGTTGTTTCTTTTCCAAAATAAAAATGATGTGTCTCGGGTTTAGTCTCTCCTTGAGTTGTGTCTTCGTGATTATTAAGAGGGCTTTTGTACGGACTAGTGTATTCTACGCTATTCCATCCCGCTCTAAAGTCATCGCTACCAGCTAATATTGCAAATGTGATAAAAATTAAGATGCCTATTTTTTTATACCAATTGGGAAGTATTTGAATGTTCATATTCTATTATTTTTATATAAAAGTATATAATACTTTACATTTAATCAAATATAATAGAAAAATAAATGTTTGGAAATCTACTTTTGAGTACTGATTCTTAGCTGAATGTGTTGATTTTATTGAAGAAATGAGAAGGAAAGAAAATATCGGAATCTTGATTTTATAAATGATTTGAAGTGAAGATTTTATAATTATCTAAAATTTAGATAAAGTTTCGTAAGCCTAGATTTTTCCTGTCCTGAGCCAAGTCGAAGGGTTGGTTCGTTTTTTCATCAATGGAAAAAATGAACAAATATTCTATAATTGAAAATCCATTTGCGTTAGCGATTGCAGTGGCATCCTTTTATGGTTTTTTTCGACCATAAAAGATATAACGGAAAGCGCGCCCCAAAAGGGGAACGCCCAAAAAAGTACTACTAACTATTTAAACATGTTTACCTTTTTCCCAGCCGTGTTTTCCTAAATGTTGTTCACCACTTTCTATGGCACCATGTTCCAGTGTAGTTCCCATACTGTCGTTCCAACGGTTTAAATATCCGAAAAGTGAAATAACACCTAACATTTCTACAATTTCGCCTTCGTCCCAATAGGTGTTCAATCGCTTTTTTAAAGTGTCGTCTACGGCATTTGGTACTTGAGATGCGGCCAAACTAAAATCTAAAGCCACACGTTCGGCCTCGCTAAATGCGGGGTGGGTGCGATAATCCCAAACGTTATCGAGTTGCTCTTGTTCTGCCCCGTAGCGCTCTGCGGCACGAATGGCGTGTGCTTGGCAATAGCGACAGCCAGTGGCATTACTGCTAACCCAAGCAATTAAGCGTTTTAAAGCGGAAGTTACGCGACCTTCGTTGGCCATCACAGCTTTGTTTAAATTAATGAAGGCTTTGCTTATGGCTGGCCGGCGTTGCATGGTTAAAACCGAGTTCGGACAGAAGCCCAATGTTTCGTTAAAAAAGGTTGCTAAATCTTGAGTTTCTTGGTCGTGGTCGGGAGATAATGGTGTTATTAGTGGCATTTTATTCTGAATTTTAGTCGTATTTTTGAACTATCAATTAACGAAAAAATACGGAATTATGACTCATTTGGTGACCACACAATGGAAAAAAAATGTACAATTTGAATCTGATAACCCTAGCGGTAAATCGGTTATGATTGATTTAGGCGAAGATAATGGCGGTAAAGGAGATGGCTTACGTCCGAAAGCCTTAATGCTAACTGCTCTTGCTGGTTGTTCTGGGGTAGATATTACGCCAATGTTAGAAAAAATGAAGGTTGAGATAGACGATTTTAAAATTGTTATTGAAGGGCATTTAACCGAAGAACACCCAAAATATTACCATCTAGTTACTGTAGATTATCATTTTTACGGAACAGATTTAAACGAAACTAAAATTAATAGAGCAGTAGACTTATCGGTCGATAAATACTGCGGGGTTATGGAAATGTTTCGTCGTTTTGCTGAGGTAAAAGTTAAATCTCATTTTCATATTAAATAAATTATTTCGGATTACAAGCTATGCGTTGGACCATAAAACCAAAACCAGAATCTTATAAAGTTAAAACGTTACAGGAGGCACTTCATGTAGACAAACTTACTGCGTCGTTGTTAATACAGCGTGGCATTGAGACGTTCGATGAGGCAAAATCATTCTTTAGACCCGATCTTAGCGAATTGCACGATCCGTTCTTAATGAAAGATATGGACAAAGCTGTGGCGCGTATTGAACAAGCTTTAGAAGCTGGCGAGAATATTATGGTGTATGGCGATTATGATGTCGATGGTACCACGTCTGTGGCGTTAATGAGTTCGTATTTACGAACACGTCAGGAGAATGTAGTCACCTATATTCCGGATCGTTACGACGAAGGTTATGGTGTGTCTTATAAAGGCATTGACTTTGCTCACGATAACGATTTTACACTTATAGTGGCGTTAGACTGTGGTATAAAAGCAATCGATAAAGTGGCCTATGCCAAAGAAAAAGGCATCGATTTTATTATTTGCGATCACCACAGACCAGGCGATGCTATTCCAGATGCCGCCGCAGTTCTGGATCCTAAACGGGAAGATTGTGAGTATCCATATAAAGAATTATGCGGTTGTGGGGTTGGGTTTAAACTCATTCAGGCCTTATCGTCTAAGCAAGGATTTACCATTGAAGATTCAGGTGAATATCTAGATTTAGTAGCTACCGCAATTGGAGCGGATATTGTGCCTATTACTGGTGAAAATAGAATTTTGGCCTATTACGGACTTCAAATTATTAATGAGAATCCGAGACCAGGTATTAAAGCCATTTTAAATCAGGTAGATAAAACCGTATTCACTATAACCGATGTGGTCTTTATTGTTGCACCAAGAATTAACGCTGCTGGACGTATGAAACATGGTACATATGCTGTGCAATTGCTTACAGAAATGGACGAAAAGCAAGCAGAAACGTATGCTGCCGAGATTGAAAGTTTTAATTTAGACCGTCGAGAAACCGATAAAGAAATCACGATTCAAGCTTTAAACCAGATTGAAGAGCGCAATGAACAAGAACGCTATACCTCTGTAGTGTTTCAGGAAGATTGGCACAAAGGTGTTATTGGTATTGTGGCATCTCGGCTTATAGAAACCTACTACAGACCCACATTAGTATTTACAAAAAGTGGTGAGAAATTGGCCGCTTCTGCACGATCTGTTATTGGTTTCGATGTGTATAATGCCTTAGAGGCATGTAGCGAACATATCGAACAATTTGGTGGACATAAATACGCAGCAGGATTAACATTGCATCCTGAAAATTACGACGCTTTTAAACAGGCTTTCGAGAATGTGGTGTCTAATACAATCGATCCGAAATTACTCTCTCCAGAAATTAAAATTGAAGCGAATATTGCTTTAGAAAATATAACGCCTAAATTCTATCGTATTTTAAAGCAGTTTGCACCCTTTGGTCCTGGGAATATGATGCCGGTTTTTATGACTGAGGATGTGGTAGATACTGGATATGGGAAATGTGTTGGGAAAGAAGAAGATCATTTACGGATAACCGTGAAGCAACCCAACGTAAATCCTATTGTGTGTATTGGATTTGGATTGGGAAAAAAGATAGATGTAGTCTCTACAAAAGTACCGTTTAGCATTGTGTACTCTATAGATGAAAACCATTGGAATGGTGTAACAAGTCTGCAATTGAAGCTTAGAGATATAAAATAAATATTATATTTATTTAGATTAATTATAAATAATAAGTATTTTAGTGGTTGAAAAGTAATCACTATGGATCAAGACATCAATAAAATATACCATAATGCCTATGGTGTTTCCTTTATTTGGAAGGAAAACACGCCTAAAAAACAGTCTCCTAAAATTCAGATAATTTTTCGGGATATGGGATTTTACCTTACCTATCGCGAAATTGTTCAGTTTCAGAAACAGATTAGATTTGTGCAATCCGAAAATCCTTGTGCTTGCTGTAAAAACAAAGACCGTAGTCGATCAATGTTGTTAAAAACCCCGTTTAGCCAAGTCGATTTGGCAATAAATGCTTTGGAGCTCAGAGATATATACGATTTAATTACCGGAACCTTGTTTCATTTAGAGTTGGATAATTACGTGAATGAAATTTGTAAGAATTAAAATGATTATCAGAATTTTTTAAAACGGTCACTTTTGTACATTTGTTTCCTCTTCAAATAGATTATGAAACAGAAAGACCCGTACGCAGCTTTAAGGTACAAAGAATTCAATATATTTTTATTAGTCCGTTTTGCTATGGTATTCGCCTGGTCTATGCAATTTATTGTTATAGAATGGGAGGTGTATAGCATTACTAAAAATCCGTTGTCGCTTGGAATTATCGGACTTATGGAAGTGATTCCAGCCGTGTCTATGGCTTTGTTCTCAGGGCATATTGTAGATCAGAGCGAAAAAAAGAGTTTACTTGTAAAATGTATACTTGGATTTTCTGTAATTAGTTTCGGACTGTTTTTACTCACTTGGCCAAAAGTCGTTGGAGACCTTTCTCAAAACGTAGTTCTATATTCTATTTACTTTTTAGTATTTCTTGGCGGTTTTGTCCGTTCGTTTTTAGGTCCTACCATTTTCTCCTTATTGTCATTAGTAGTACCTAAAAAGTTATATCCAAATGCGGCAACGTGGAGTAGTTCGGTTTGGCAAATGGGCGCGGTATTAGGTCCGGCACTCGCTGGATTTTCTATTCATTTAATTGGAGTACATTGGTCTATGTGTTTAATTGTAGGCTTTTCCATAACAGCATTAATGGCATTAACTCAGATTTCTACAAAGCCTATTTTAAATCCGAACATTGGCGAACCCATAATGCAAAGTTTAAGAGAAGGCTTAAAGTTTGTGTTTAGTACTAAAGCCATTTTAGGGGCACTTACTTTAGATATGGTGGCCGTTTTATTTGGAGGTGCTGTGGCTTTATTGCCTGTATTTGCGCAAGATATTTTAAAAGTCGGACCGCAAGGGTTTGGCGTGTTACGTGCCGCACCGGCAGTGGGAGCTTTTATTACGATGGTTATTTCTGCATATATCCCTTTAAATAAAGATGCCGGGATGAAGTTACTCATAGCTATTTTTGGATTTGGATGCAGTATAATTGTGTTTGGGATTTCCACATGGTTTTGGGTATCGGTAGGGGCGCTGTTTTTTAGCGGTGTTTTCGATGGCATTTCAATGGTGATTCGTCAGACTATTTTACAATTAAAAACTCCCGACCATATGCGTGGGCGTGTGGCTTCAGTAAATTCTATGTTTGTTGGCTCTTCTAACGAACTGGGTGCTTTTGAAAGTGGTCTTACAGCTAAACTTATGGGAACGGTTACGGCCGTTGTATTTGGAGGTAGTATGACTTTATTGATTGTATTAACTACTGGAATATTTTCTCCAACATTTAGGAAGCTCGATTTGCGTAAGGATTTGGAGGAGCATGAAAATGAGGGGTAGGTTAATGTAATAATTTTTTAATGTCCCAATGTCCCAGTGTATTAATGTACTAATTTATTAATGAAGTAATGTGAAAAATG
This sequence comes from Formosa agariphila KMM 3901, assembly GCF_000723205.1. Lineage (NCBI taxonomy): Bacteria > Pseudomonadati > Bacteroidota > Flavobacteriia > Flavobacteriales > Flavobacteriaceae > Formosa > Formosa agariphila. The sequence goes on from NZ_HG315671.1 coordinate 62,456, forward strand.
TAGCCAATCACTAATTTGGGCTTTGGTATTTCACTAAAATTTATATATAATCCACGGCGTCACCCTGAACTAGTTTCAGGGTCACATAGGAGTAAGATAATTTAAGTTAGTTGTGCGATGCTGAAACAAGTTCAGCATGACGTTGGTGTTAGTTTCGTAATTCTAGTTTTGATTTGAACTCTATACTGTTTTAGACATCGCGGCGTCACCCTGAATTCATTTCAGGGTCTCATTAAAGTAAGTTAATTTAAGTTTGTTGTGTGATGCTGAAACAAGTTCAGCATGACGTTGGTGTTAGTTTCGTAATTCTAGTTTTGATTTGAAATTCATATTGTTTTTAAACATCGTAGCGTCACCCTGAATTCATTTCAGGGTCTCATTAGAGTAAGAAATTTGAGTTAGTTGTGGGGTGCTGAAACAAGTTCAGCATGACGTTGATGTTAGTTTTGTGATTCTAGTTTTGATTAGAAATTCATATTGTTTTAAACATCGTGGCGTCACCCTGAATTCATTTCAGGGTCTCATTAGAATAAGCAAATTTGAGTTAGTTGTGTGATGCTAAAAACGTAGATTTAATAGTGTTAAATATTTATATATTAGGTATGTAGGGTGCTTGAGCGGAGTCGAAAGCCATCTAAACGAAATCTCGACTCCGCTCGATTAACATATAGTGGTGAAATTGGATTAACAACTTGTGCGATGCTGAAATGCGTTCAGCATGACGTGAATTACAATGTAACCTCGAAAGTCTTTAAATTAAGATCTCTACCATCAAACTCTCCATACGTGTAATACCCAATCCAATCGCCTAAATTAACGTACTTAGCGGTATCGTTTAATGCTATTTCCATAGGTAAATGGCGGTGGCCAAACACGAAATAATCGTAAGCTTTGGTTTCTAATTTACGTTTGCAATATTGTACGAGCCACTCGTTGTCTTCGCCTAAAAATTTAGCATCCTCGTCGCCAGAAATCAATTTGTTTTTAACCGACATGTACTGAGCGAATTTCACACCTAAGTCTGGATGTAACCAGCGGAATAACCATTGAAAAAACGGACTAATAAACACTTTTTTCATGCGTTTGTAGCCTTTGTCTCCAGGGCCTAATCCGTCGCCGTGACCTATTAAAAAGGTTTTGTTGTTAAAGGTGAACTCCTTAGGTTTATGATAAACTGGGATGTTAAGTTCTTTTTGGAAATAATCGTCCATCCATAAATCGTGATTACCCACGAAAAAGTAAACGGGAATTCCAGAATCGCGTATTTCGGCAAGTTTTCCTAGTGTTCTTACAAAGCCTTTTGGCACAACGGTTTTGTATTCGAACCAAAAGTCGAACAAATCGCCCAATAGAAATATAGCCGCTGCATCGTGCTTGATTTCGTCTAACCAAGCCACAAATTTTTTCTCACGAGGTAGTGAGACTTCGTGTGTTGGTGCGCCTAAATGATTGTCTGACGAGAAGTATATTTTTTTGCCTTCGGGAATTTGCATGCTGTAAATATAAAAATTGTTCTTGGTTTGGATCTGCGTTAAGGATAGAGCAATTGTTGGAGCTCTTTTAAATGCGTTTTTGCATTTAAAAAGCGACTTGCGAAAGCCTGACCTGAAGCACAGCGAAAGGGAACGCCCTATAAATTATCGCTAGCGTACCATTCTGCAAAACTACTATCTGTTTCCTGTAATCTTAAAGAATGTAATGCAATGTGGCTTGGTAAATAGGTTTTTATTTTCGACGCAAAATCGATAACCATCATCTCGCTGGTTGGCTGGTAATCGACTAACAAGACGTTATGTCCGCGATCGCTCAATTCTTTTGCCAACTCCACGTGTGGTGTGTTTTTGTTAAAAACGGTTGCATGATCGAATACATCGACAATTTCTGTTTTAACAATTTTCTTTAAATCGCCAAAATCGATAACCATTCCGTATTTTACATTGGTGTTGTCTGTAATGGGTTTGCCAATTACGGTTACCGAAAGTTTGTAACTGTGGCCGTGAACGTTTTTACATTTTCCGTCGTAGCCATAAAGGGCGTGTCCGGTTTCGAAAGTAAATTGTTTGGTAATTCGAATATTACTCATGATTTGATTTTTTAACAGTGCAAAGGTACCGAATTTGTAAAAGCAATTTGTTTTTAGATTACATTTGCGCACTTTTTATGCGAAAAACGAGTTAAGTTTTTAAAATATAGAGAGTTAACTAAAATGAGAATATTCCTTTAATGACTGCTCTTTTCGAAGATTTGGTCGTTGCTGAGCATCCGTTATATGAGAAGATTATAGATGATCTTCTGAATCAGCAATACAGTATTATTGATAATTTTTTTGATGAAAATGAAGTGTCTAAACTTCGTGATTCTATACTCCTAAAATACGAAGCCGATGCTTTTAAGAAGGCCGCTATTGGTAATCGTTTAAATGAAACGGTTGAAAAAGCAATTCGTGGTGATGTGATTTTATGGATAGATGAGCAGTGTGTAAATCCGGCTGAAACCCTGTTTTTTAATAAAATAAACGCGTTAGTATCTTACCTAAATAGAACCTGTTTTTTAGGGATTTTACATAAGGAATTTCATTATGCGATTTATCCGAAAGGCACATTTTATAAGCGCCATTTAGATACGTTTCAGAACGACGACAGACGAAAATTATCGTTTGTTTGTTATTTAAATAACGAAGATTGGCAACCAGAAAATGGAGGAGAATTAGCGATTTACACCAATGCAAATGGTGTTGAGGTTGAAAAGAAAATCTATCCGTTACCTGGACGAGTTGTTATTTTTGAAAGTCAGATTTTGGAGCACGAAGTAAAACCTGTAAACACAAAACGATTGAGTATTACAGGCTGGTTAAAAACGCGATAATTTAACGACGTCCGCCTTTGTTTCGGTTATAAACGTAGATAATAACGAGTACGATAGCGAGTATAAGGAAAAGTCCGTTACCGCTTAAAAATTCTAAAATGTTCATAAGTCTAGGTCTTGGTTATTTTTTTTGTTGTAATAATACATGATGTAAGCTAAAATAACTAACACAACAAACGGAACCATAGAGCCAATAAATACGCCGATTTCGTAATTAGAATCGGGTGCGTTTTTAATCTTGTCTTCTATGTTTAAGTCTTGAATTAGCGCAATCATGTTTTGTTGTGACTTGGAGTTTTATTCGTGCAGTAAATTTAGTTGATTTTTTATCAAATGTTTCTGTTTTATTTGGACTATCTAAAATTTATTGTAATAAGTATTTCAAGGTTTGTAAATATTATTATTTAGTTACTAAAAACAACTGCCTAAATTTTATAATTAAAGGAATACCACGAGCAGCCATCCAAAGTGTGAAGGCTATAAAAATAGCGTATAGTTTATAGTCGTAATAATCGAATAGGAGTAGAGTTGGTAAGAATACCAAGAAGGTCGATGCTAGAAGTACATTTCTTAAGTATTTCATTTTTCCTAAACCTTTAAACATACCGTCGAAAATAAAAGCTAGTGCACACAATGGTTGCATGGCTAAAACAATCCAAAACACATCGTAAAAAGCTTCTAAAACTTCGGGTTGCTTTGTGAATACACGTCCGATAGGTTCGTAAAACAGCCACCCAATTCCAGCTAAAAGAATACCTGTTAAAATGCCTAGCACAATAAGTTTATTACTTAGTCTTATTAATAAATCTGGACGTTTAGCACCGAATAGCTTTCCAGAAAGTATATTTCCTGCACTTGCAAATCCATCGATTAAAAAGGCGCCTAAAAACCAAATATTTATGGCTATTGTATAGGCTGCGATATAATTTTTACCGTAACTCGTAGCGTACGAACTTGCAAAATATAAGGCCGTGTTTAATGCTAGAGTTCGAATAAATAAATTGAGAATCATTAACAAGAACTTGTTGATTTCCTTATTGAAAGGTAGTGTGAGTTTTAAAGGGATATCTGTCTTTTTATATAAATAATACCCTGATAAAATGGCCATAATAAGTTGTGCGATAACACTTGCATAAGCTGCTCCTTTTATGTGCATGGCAGGGATATAATCTGTAATGCCATATACCAATGCAAAATCTAAAAGAATATTTGATACGGAACCGATAATGGCAATAATCATGGGGTAATAGGTGTTTTGTAAACCGCGAAATGCTCCAAAAATGGCAAAAGTAAAAAGGGTAAATGGAAAACCAAATACACGGATTTTATAATACTCTTGTGCATACTCTAAGATTAATCCAGAGGCATTATAGAGTTTAAAAATAGATGCTGCTAGTGGGTAAGTTACCAGTATAATAACAATGCTTAACGATGTGATTAAAAATATGGCTTGAGCCGGTAGATTTTTTACGTCGTCTAACTTATTAGCTCCAACAGATTGCGAAATGATTGATGAAATCGCACTACGGCTTTGTCCGAGTACCCAAATTAGCATGGAAATAAACGTTCCTACTATACCAACGGCGGCGAGTGCTTCTGTAGGATTTATATTTACATTTCCAATTATTGCGGTGTCGGTAATAGATAAAATAGGTTCACTAATTCCTGCAATAATAGCGGGAACAGCTAATTTATTAATGTGTTTTAAAGAAATGGATTGATCCAAAAGTTATGTTTTGTGTTTGTAAATTGTTTGGCAGTTGCGAAGGTCGGGTATTTTTAGAAGTTCTGTTTTATAAATGCAAAAGAAGTACATTTTAGTAAGCTTTGAATTTTTTTTTATTACTACTTTTATAGCTATTTTAATTGCTATTCGTTTTTATGAAAAATATTTTAGTTCCGATTGGAAATTCGAAAAATATTGAAAGTCATTTGCAATATGCTATAGATTTTGCTCACGCTTTTGGAGCGCGTTTATATTTAATTCAGGTTCGTGATAAACATGTAAAATCGAAGGCGTTAGGCGATGAAGGAAATGTTTGGGAACGAGAAAATTTGGTTTACATAGATAGTTTATTAGCAAAGGTTGATACTAAAACCGTTGATATTGTTATTAAGAGTTTTAACGGAAAATTAGTTCAGACTTTAGAGTTAATCTGTTATACCGCCGATATCGATTTAATGTTAGTTCAGCCTAAAACAAACTCTGTAAAAGAATCTATTTTTTTAGGTAAAACGTCTGGTAAGATTATTAAAAAAACTAATATTCCGTCTTTAATAATACCAGAAAATTATGTGTTTAAACCTGTAACAAATGTTTTAATAGCTATAAAATCTGCCATCATAAAAAAAGAATCTGCTTTACTGCCTTTACAACAAATTCAGAATCAATTTCAGGCCGTTGTCAACTTATTATTAGTAAAAACTCCTTTTTATAAAGAAGGCGATTTTGAGATTCACAGTTCATTGTCTGCATTAATTACCGAAACTGTTTATACCGAAAAAGCAACGACTTTTCAAGGTGTTTTAGAACACTATAATACGCATGAGCCAGACTTGCTTTGTGTGTTTAGACGAAAGCGCGGATTTTTTGCAAAGATGTGGGAAAAAAACGTAATTTTGAAAAAGGACTTTTATAGCCCCTTTCCAGTTTTAGTATTAAAAGGCGTAAAATAAATTTACGGGGATGTAGCTCAGTTGGCTAGAGTGCTTGACTGGCAGTCAAGAGGTCGTGGGTTCGAGCCCCATCTTCTCCACTAGTGTTAATAAGGGTTTCGAGCAATCGGAGCCTTTTTTGTTTTTAATATATTCTTATTTTTTACATACTATATCAGAATTAGGCTATTATTTTAATTCAATTCTTCTTTTTTGCTTAAGACTAGCTTCAATTATATTTTCAATTTTAGATTAAACGTCATAATTGCTGGGATAAACTTTTAAGATATTAATGGTATTAAAATCTTCAATTTTATATAAGTTACGGATTAGTTATTATGTTTAACTTAACTTTTAAATAGTACAAAATGTTTTAAATTTTTATAAGAATTATGGATATTTAGCTTGATTGGTTTTGAGTGTACCATATTTATAATTAGTGGGTTGAAGAAGTGTAAAATTGAATTATTAGAAAGTAATGAACACTTTTTTAGGGTTGAATTTATTAAAATTTTACGTTGTTCTAATTTTATGGAAAAACATTAAGTCTGTGATTTGTTGTAAATATTAAGGCTAAAATTGTGTAATTCTTATTTTTTTTGGAAAAAAAATAAGAAATTACTACAAGCAAGGTTGTAGTTTGTCGAATATGTAAGTTTTTTCTTGTTTTATCTTTAGTAAAAATTTAACTTCAAAAAGACCGCCCAAATCGACCTATTATGAAATATGCTTTATTAATCCTTTTCTCGTGTATAATTTATCATCAAAAAGATGAATATTTTAAATATAGCGAAACATTCTGCTCAGGTGATACATTAGATATCTCTTCTGAAAATTCTTTAATCTCCATGCGTGTCGCAGATTCTTTATTCATGTACTCAAAAAGTGATCAGAATAAAATGTATGCGTTAATGCTAAAAAGTATTGTCTTAGAACAAGAAGAAAAAAGTGGAGAGTCTATTGTTTTCGCTTTAAAATCTCTAGAAATGGCTAAGGTTGAGAATAATTATTGTTTGCAATCAAGAATTTATACATTTTTATCCAGACAATATAGAAAGATAGGTTTCGTAGATAGAGGAAAACATTTCATAGCTGAAAGTTTTGTAGCGAGTTCGAAAATACCGAGTAAGGACCATGCTTTAAAGTTTATTACTATGGCTAATCTTGAGTTGGTTGAGTATAATATTGAAGCAGGAGAATATGCAAGTGCTGTTGAATATTTAAAATCTGCAATTTTTATTTTAAGTAAACAGGAAGATGAAGACTTAAAATATTTTGATTTAGCTAACTGTGAAGAAAAATTAGCAAGATGTTTTATTAAAATGAATGATGATAAGTCGGCGATTAGTCATTTTTTAGAAGCAAGTTCATTTATAAAACAATCGTCATTAGGGGGGCCTTTATTGGAAACTAGTATATATAGTGGGCTTGTAGGTTTATACTTAAAACAGGAGCAATTAGATAATGCAAAGGTTTATGTCGATAAAAGTTTAACAATAGCAAACCAAGTAAATAATAATTCTATAAAAGAACCAGTCTATAAAAACGTTGCAGAATATTATCATCACATCGAAATGTTAGATAGTTTTAAATTATATAGTTGGAAGTATAAAAAGGCTATTGCAGAGAATAAAGATTATATGAGAGAGCTTGTAAATAAAGCATCTAATGAGCTTAAAGAGTTTTCAAAGGAAATACCCAGCCAAGAGTCCTCTAATTCAACAGATATTATTGCTACCATTTTTATGATATTAATACCTTCTTTTGGGGTTTATTATAAGAGAAAAGAAGTTTTTAACTTTGTAGATAATATATTAATAGATATAGAGAAAAAGGTGCCAGGTGTAACCTGTTCAGAGAAAACTGAAAAAATACTTTTAGATAAACTTCAAGAGTTTGAAACTTCGAATCGCTTTTTAGATAAAAACATGTCATTTCCTATCTTGGTTACTCAGCTTAATTCGAATACAAAATACCTTAGACAATTGCTTAAGGTACATAAAGGCTCAGATTTTAATACCTACATAAATAGGTTAAGAATTTTGTATATTATAAATAAGTTAAATACGAATTCCGATTATTTAAATTATAAAATAAGTTATTTAGCGGAGGAATCTGGTTTTTCTTCACATAGTCAGTTTTCAACCAATTTTAAAAAATTTACGAATAATTCGCCTTCAGATTATATCAATACACTCAAGAATAAAATAGCTTCTTAGTTGACTGTTTTACTTTTAATGTATTAAAGTTGGTCGTATTTGTAACATAATTTATTTATATGTTCTAAAAATATTTTATGTTCAGATCATTTATTAATATATTTTTTAAGTTGTAAATTATCTATAATCTCTGTGAGAAATAAGGTATTGGTAAGTCGTTCTGAATTTAGTTTTATGGCTAATTCTAACAGAACGAAGTGCCGTATTAAAATCTAAGTGATCCATTATTAATACATATTCAAACAGCAAATATTTCATTTTAAATACATTATAAAAACATACAAGATGTGATTTTGGTTTAGTTTGGACCATATATCCTTTTCCTCTTTTACCCATTCAGCTTTTAGATTCTTAAGAGCTGCGTGGGTATTTATATTTTATGGTAAAATTTTAATACGTTGCCTATTTTATACCTACTTTTTTAAGTGAAATTTTATACTTCCAAGGCTTAAATTTAAATATCAGATACCTCTATCCCAAATAAATTTTATAAAGCAGGTTTTTTACTGTTGTTGAAGAATATATACTATCTAAATTGTGGAAAAACACATGTTACGTAATGAAAAACTCTTAAAAACGATTGATTTAAAACGTTGTTAATTAGGGTTTTGTGTTTTATAAGCTATCGTTTTTCGGGAAAATGACTAGTCTACATATTTTTAAGATAATAATTGATGTATACCTTAGTAACAAGGGTTTTTGTTGCATAAAACACATTTAAATCTTTGTTAAATTATTAATAGTAGCGTTGTGATTTTTTAACACAACCTATTGTAAGAGATAAGTCAAAAAAAACTAGAGTTCTATGAAAAAAATTTTACTATTATTCATTGTATTTACGGCTCATGTAACATATTCTCAGGTGGGAATTGGTACAGATATGCCTAATTCATCCGCACAATTAGAAGTTGTGTCTACCGATAGAGGGGTGCTCATACCACAAGTGCCTTTAACTAGTTTAACAGATCAAACTACCATTTCTTCAGGAAATATTGAGAGTTTATTAGTATATAACACAAACACTACAACAACACTAAGCCCAGGATACTACTATTGGTATCAAGAAAGTTGGGTTAAATTTCTTGCAAGACAAGATTTGCCAGACAATATTGTTTTTTGGGATGTGGTTAATAATCAGTATTACTACATAGATGTAAATGGAGATATTCAGATTATTACGAACAGCAACATGGAAACTTTGACGTTTCTTAATCTAAACGATGATGATTATTCTTTAGAATATACAGATGAGAATGGAGATGTTACTGTTTTAGATATGACAAAATTAGTTAAGAATCTGGAAACAATAACAACTATAGTTGATAATGGAGATGGTACGATAACATACTTTAATGAGAACAATGATCAAATAACAATCAATTTAGCTAATGGACCGGCAGGAGCCGATGGTGCTGATGGAATGGACGGAGTTGGTATTACATCAACTACAGATAACGGAGATGGAACTTTCACTATTTTATATTCAGATGGAACCACGTTTACGACTCCGGATTTCACTGGTCCACAAGGTGCTCAAGGTATTGCCGGACTAGACGGAGAAGATGGAGCTGACGGTGTGGGAATAGATTCCACAACCGATAATGGCGATGGTACATTTACTATCGTCTACACAGACGGATCGACTTTCACTACAATAAATTTATCAGGAACTGATGGTGCTGATGGAATGGACGGAGTTGGTATTACATCTACGACCGATAACGGAGATGGGACTTTCACTATTTTATATTCAGATGGAACCACATTTACGACTCCAGATTTAACAGGACCACAAGGTGCTCAAGGTATTGCCGGAACTAATGGAGCAGACGGAGCAGCTGGAGCTGACGGCGTTGGAATAGATTCTACGACCGATAATGGCGATGGCACATTTACCATCGTTTACACAGATGGATCGACTTTCACTACAATAAATTTATCAGGAACTGATGGTACTGATGGAATGGATGGAGTTGGTATTACATCTACGACCGATAACGGAGATGGGACTTTCACTATTTTATATACAGATGGAACCACATTTACGACTCCGGATTTCACAGGACCACAAGGATTAGCTGGGACTGATGGCGTTGATGGTGTTGGAATAGATTCCACAACCGATAATGGCGATGGCACATTTACAATTGTTTACACTGATGGATCGACTTTTACAACAATAAATTTATCAGGAGCCGATGGTGCTGATGGAATGGATGGAGTAAGTATTACATCAACTACAGATAACGGAGATGGGACTTTCACCATTTTATATACAGATGGTACAACATTTACGACTCCAGATTTAACAGGACCACAAGGATTAGCTGGAGCAGCTGGAGCTGACGGAACTAGAGTAGATTACACAACCGATGATGGTGATGGCACATTAACCAATTCTAACACCGATAGATCGAATTGTACTTCTACCAATTTATATAGAGACGGAGGTGCTGACGGAATGGATGGAGTATGGATAACCTATGGTACTGATGGAATGGACGGGACTGGCATTACATCATCTACAGATGAAGCAGATGGGACTATTACTGATTTATCTTGACATGGAAGATCATTTGCGACTGCTGATTTCACTGGTCCACAAGGTGCTCAAGGTGTTGCCGGACTAGACGGAGAAGATGGAGCAGACGGAGCAGCTGGAGCTGACGGCGTTGGAATAGATTCTACGACCGATAACGGCGATGGTACATTTACAATTGTTTACACTGACGGATCGACTTTCACTACAATAAATTTATCAGGAACTGATGGTGCTGATGGAATGGACGGAGTTGGTATTACATCTACTACAGATAACGGAGATGGGACTTTCA
>NZ_HG315671.1:78089-116382 GCF_000723205.1 Formosa agariphila KMM 3901
AAGGTATTTGCGGGAATTTGATGGAACTGATGGAAATAATGGAACTAATGGAGCAGACGGAGCAGCTGGAGCTGACGGCGTTGGAATAGATTCTACGACCGATAACGGCGATGGTACATTCACCATTTCATATACAGATGGAACCTCATTTACGACTCCAGATTTCACAGGTCCACAAGGTGCTCAAGGTATTGCCGGAACTGATGGAGCTAATGGAGCAGACGGAGCAACTGGAGCTGACGGCGTTGGAATAGATTCTACGACCGATAACGGCGATGGTACATTCACCATTTCATATACAGATGGAACCTCATTTACAACTCCAGATTTCACAGGTCCACAAGGTGCTCAAGGTATTGCCGGAACTGATGGAACTAATGGAACTAATGGAGCAGCTGGAGCTGACGGCGTTGGAATAGATTCTACGACCGATAACGGCGATGGTACATTCACCATTTCATATACAGATGGAACCTCATTTACGACTCCAGATTTCACAGGTCCACAAGGTGCTCAAGGTATTGCCGGAACTGATGGAACTAATGGAACTAATGGAGCAGCTGGAGCTGACGGCGTTGGAATAGATTCTACGACCGATAACGGCGATGGTACATTCACCATTTTATATACAGATGGAACCTCTTTTACGACTCCAGATTTCACAGGTCCACAAGGCGCTCAAGGTATTGCCGGAACTGATGGAACTGATGGAACTAATGGAGCAGACGGAGCAGCTGGAGCTGATGGAGTTGGAATAGATTCTACGACCAATAACGGCGATGGTACATTTACCATTTCATATACAGATGGAACCTCATTTACGACTCCAGATTTCACAGGTCCACAAGGCGCTCAAGGAATTCAAGGACTTGCCGGTCCGGCAGGACCTCAAGGGCCAGCAGGAACGGACGGAGTTGTGAATCCTGAAGATTTAACTGCAGGTGATACATCCATTACAGTTACAAATGGAACAGGAGCTACATTAGTTGATGCTAATGTAAAGGTAACAGACGGTGGAATTACTACAATAAAATTAGCAGACGGCGCTGTTGCAACAGCTAAAATTGAAGATGGAGCTGTTACTGCTCCAAAATTATCTGCAGGTGCAGGGGATAATGGACGTGTAGGGGTAGCTGATGATCTAGGAGCTATAACATACCAAAATATTGATGATTTAATTGATGAGCCTTGGAGAAACACAGATGATACTCCTGCAACGGATAGCTCAACAAATATTAACTATATGGGGGGTGATATAGGTATAGGTACTAATGACCCAACAGAACGTTTAGATATAGGTACGGGTAATTTACGTGTTCGTGATATTAATACATTAGCAGGGGTTTCTACAGATAAAATTGTAGTGGCAGATACAGATGGAGTCTTGAAAACAGTTGACAATATCGCACCTAAGTTTTTCTACATGCCAGCAGTAATATTTGAAACCACTACAACAGGTGCAGGATTGTCACGTAATCTATACGAAGATTATAACAAGCAGTTTACTGGACAACAATTTGATGTAGCTCATGGTGCTACTGGATCTTCTATGACTTATAAAGGTGGTTTAGTAGGTAGTACAGGCGCACCTACTGCAATGGACGTTTACGCAGACACCGAGTTATACTATTACATATCGTATTACGATCAATCTGTTTTTGCAAATGTGTCTATTAGTGATTCAGGAGTATTGACTTATGATATTATAAGTAGTGCAACACCAACAGCGTATATGAATATCATATTTGTAATTAAATAATATAAACAAACCAGACATGGCTGCGGTGGTGTCTGGGTTAATTATAAGGTATAATGTAACTATTTAATTTAATCGTATAAAAGTGTATTGAAGTTTAAAATAATAAAACCCAAAACTTTAAGTGTTTTCTATTTTAAAATTTTTAATGTGCTTCAATTTATAAACATACAGCATGAAATTTAATAATACTATATATAATAATCTTGGGCAATTTGCCAAGCTCATGCTATTTATGGGGGTGCTTTTGTTAACCTCACAACATCAAACTTGGGCACAGACTAAGGTGTTGGTAGATAATGTAAGCGCTATTAGTCCTAATGACAAAGTTGGAGGTTTATTTGGCCCATATAATATGCCAACTGTAATAGACCCAAACAATACTTTAGTAGATGATGACAACTATGCAAGATTACTTGCCAGTCCGGGATTAGTTGCTGGAATAGCTTCTTATGATGGATTTATTGAATTGGAATTTCCTGCAACCGTACCGGCAAATACATGGTCTTATGTGCGTATGGAAGGGGATGCCTCGTTATTTGATGCTTTATTGGGTGGAAGTTTAGGTAATCTTGTAGGTGGACTGTTGGGGGTTGTTTTAACAGGTGAACAAGTAATTACTATTGATGCGCGTATGGGGAGTACTTCTGTACTATCTCGTTCAAGTACATCAGGTTTTACAGAAGATGATGTAAGATTTATTCAAGATGCATTAGGTAATAATTATCTTGCAATTCGTCCAAACCAAGCTTACGACCGTTTACGTATTAATAATGATATAGGTTCTTTAGTAGGAGTTGGGAATGAAGTAGAATTAGATGTTTACAGCGCTTTTTATTTTGATAGCGTAGGAGGCGAGTGTGGTCGTCCATTTGCAACTTCTTTTGATGGAGACGGCGGTATTGGTATAAGTTTATTAGATGTTCAAAATCAAAACTTAAATAATGCCATAGATACTGATCTTAATACATATTCTAGTTTACAATCTGGATCGATAGTCGATCTTAGTGTAGCATCCTCTTTACAACAAAGCTTTTATTTTTCATCTCCTGGTTCAGATGATAACACCTTAAATATTAAAATAGCTTTAGGGTCAAGTGGTCTTGCTAGCGTAGATTTAATAAGTGGTATACAAGTTTTACTTTATGATGAAGATGATGCTTTGATATATACACGTAGTTTACAAAGTGGCTTGCTTAATGATGCATCTGCCTTAGGTTTATTAGATAATGGAGATCCAATAACAGTTACTTTTGCGCCGGGTATTGCATTTAGTCGTGCTGTGGTAAAATTAAACAGCCTTTTAGGTGTAGATGTAATAGGGGATGGAATAAAAATATATGATGTACAGCGCTATGATGAAGATGTCACCGGTTGCGACAATCCATTAATTGCAGCTTTACCTACTGCTACTACTGGTCCTTTAGAGATGCCTTCTTGTGCTGCTAGTTTATTAGATTTTGAAAATGTAGATTTCCCTGGTTATGCTGTTGATGGTAATAATGAAAGCTATGCCGTTTTAAATGCAGATGCAGGAAATCTTTTAACTAGTGGTCCATCTTCTGGATTTGTAAAAATGGATTTAGGAAGTGTAAATGCAGGTCAAATTACTTATGTACGTATTGGTTATGATGACGATGTCTTAGACCGTTTATTAGGAGGTACTTTAGGGCAATTGGTTGGTAACCTTGCAAATGATTTACTTTTAGGGAACCAATACATTCAGGTACAAGCTTATGATGCTGGGAATACCGAAATCTTAAATTTAACCAGTCAAGACTTTTTTGGAGGGGCTAATGGTAACGCTTCCGGAAATGTAACCCTTGTTGAAGATAATATAGGAAGGCCTTATTTAGCAATTAAGCCAAGTGCAGCCTATAGTAGTATTCAGATAACAAATCATGTAACAGCTGTGTTGCCTACAGGTAAACAAAGTGCATTGCACGTATATAATGCATGTTTTGAAACCGGTACAGAGCCTTGTTTTTCTGCAAACTTTACCTCGTATACAGGATCGGGTATCAGCTTGTCATTAGCAGAACTTTCTACAGCAGGTGTAACCAATCCTTACAGAGCAATAAATGAAAATTCATCAGATTATTCAGAAATTAATTTAGGTGTAGCGGGTGTAGCCGCATCTGTATATCAATCGGTTTACTTTTCGCAACCGTCTCAAACAGGAGATCATGTAAAAATTAGGTTGTCTTTAGAACCTAGTGCTTTATTATCGTTAGATCTTTTGGGAACCTATAAAATTAAATTCTATAATGGTTCCACCCAGGTAGGACCAGATTATAATTTGCAGAGTGGCTTAATAAACAATATAGATTTACTCGGTTTATTTGGTTCTGGTGGTAGTGTAACCTTAGATTTTGAATCGCCAGGTATTTTTGATCGCGTAGATGTTGGTGTAGAATCTTTAGTGGCAGTAGGTACAACTGCTCCGCCTATGCGTTTATATGAAGTAAGTCGTTATGGAGATGCTTGTCCTATCGTAATTACGCCATCTCCTTTTGAAGACTCTTTATGTCTATCAAAAATAGTAGATTCAGAAAATGCAGACGAACTTCAAAACCTAACAGATGAAGACTTTGATAGTTATGCAACTTTAAACTCAGGTGCTGGATTCTTATTAGGTTCTAATCAATTTCAAGGTTTTGTAGAAATGGGATACGATCAAGACGTTGCGGCAGGTGTTACAACTTATGTTCGAATCGATTTTGATACTTCTATTCTTGAAGGCTTGATAAGTGGAAGCTTAGGGAATTTAGTTTCGGGTGTATTAAATGGGCTTGTCTTAGGGGATCATTATTTTCAAGTTGATGTAAAAAATAACACGTATGATGTTAGTACTGGTGATGTTACATCATCTACTACAATAGCATCAGCTTCTAGTAATGCAGCTAGTGTTGGTGGAAATAATATGATACGTGTGGTGCAAGATGCAGCGGGCCGATATTATATCGCCGTAACTCCAGATCAAGCGTATAATGCCATTCGTATTACAGATGTTACAAATAGTGCTTTAGGGCTTTTAGCGCAGCCAAATACCATGAATGTATATGGTATGTGTACAGAAATAAGTGAAGATCGTTGTTTAGATGCATTTGCAACTTCTTACGAATACTCTGGACTAAATTTAAGTGTTAATGATGTTTCAGGAGCAGGAGTTACTAATCCGTCCTACGCTATTGACGATAATACACAACATTACTCAGAGATTAGTAATGGAACACTAGCAGTAGGAACTTCTACCAAGCAATGGATCTTTTTCAATACCGTTTCTAACAGTTCAGATATAGCAGTCATTAAATTCAAAACCGGTGGTGGTGGAGTGGATGTAGATGTTTTAGGAGGCTTACAAATTAAAGCCTATTTAGGAAATACCGAAGTTGCTGTGTTTGATTTTGGAGATGGAATAATAAATGGGCTAAACGTAATAAATCTATTAAATAACGGAGACACAGTTTCATTGAATTTCAGACCAGGTGTTAATTTCGATAGAATAAGTGTAGGTGTTGAAACCTTAGTTGGTGTTGCTGTATTTCCACCAGTTCATCTTTATGGCGTGAATAAATTATGTAATAGAAGTTATTTAATTACCAACCCAATGATTTACCAAAAAGTAAATTAATAAAAAGAATCTTTATGAAAAAACAGATATTTTATATGATAATACTTTTTTTAAATGTGGGCTTGTATGCACAGACCTCAAATAATGGAATATTGTCAGTAAGTGAAAACACACAGTTTTCTATAGTAGAACGCTTTGATAATTTATCGTTAGGTGAATTTTATAACGATGGTGAAACCTTTATATATAATGATTTTAGTAACGATGGTGTCTTAGATTTTTATGAAAACACAGGAATTACAAAGTTTATAGGTTCAGATATTCAAAACATTAGCGGGACTCAGGTTAGTTACTTATATAATGTGCTTTTTAATAATAATAGTAGTGCAGATCCCTTTCATATATCAGGCGAGATAAACATAAGTGGTGTATCAGATTTTAATCAAGGCATAGTCGATAATGATAATTTTGGAGGAGAAATTACATTTAACAATGGTAGTAGCCATATAAATACGTCAGACCTAAGTCATGTAGATGGATTTGTAAATAAATTTGGAGATGAAGATTTTATATTTCCTATTGGAGATGGCGGGTATTATCGTTTAGCAGGAACCTCTGTAGCAACAGATTCTGATGTCTTTTTTACAGCAAAGTATTTTTTCGAAAATTCGGATGCCCTTTACTCTCATGATTCTAAATCAGAAGACATTCAAGACATCAATAATCAGGAATATTGGACTATTGAAAAAGCGAATGTGGCTACCGAAAACGGGTTGGTAACCTTGTCTTGGCGAACAGTTACTACACCAAGTTCTTTTGTGGACGCAGCACAAGATAATGCGTTAACAATTGTAAGGTGGGATAGCGCTAGTAACACTTGGGTAGATGAAGGTGGTGCTATTAATTTAGACGACCAAACTATTACAACAGGAGTAACTAATTATGGCATTTTTACATTAGGCCGTTTAAATTCAGATGCCGAAATGCCTTGTGCGCTAGAAATATATAATTACGTATCTCCAAACGGAGATGGTAAAAACGATTTTTTCTTTATTGATAAAACAAGTGACGAATGTGCAAGAAACCTAACCGTTCAAGTGTTTAATCGCTGGGGTGTTAAGGTTTATGAAACGACTAATTACGGAGAAAACGGGAATGTTTTCGATGGTCATTCCTCTGGTCGTTTAACAGTAAAGGATTCAGACAAGCTACCTGCTAGTACCTATTATTATATTTTGAAATATGAATATGGTAGTACTACAGATAGTCAGTTGCATAAACAAGCAGGTTTTTTATACTTAAGCGATAACTAATATGAATAAAACTACAATTATATCAAAGAAATCAAATATATCTGTTTTGGTGTTATTATTGGGGGTGCTTTTTATAGCGCCGTCCATGGAAGCACAACAAAATTCAGAATATACACAATACATGTATAATACAATAGCTATTAACCCTGCATATGCAGGATCTAGAGAATCGCTTAGTATGTTAGGTATTTATAGAAACCAATGGGTTGGTCTAGATGGCGCTCCAGAAACTTTAAATTTCTCAGCACATTCTTCTGTAGGAGTTAAAGGTGTTGGAGTAGGGTTAGGATTTACAAGCGATAAATTAGGTCCTTCCGAAGAAAGTATACTTTCAGCAGATTTCTCTTATACCATTAGAGTGGGATACGATTTAAAATTGGCCTTAGGTGTAAAGGGAGGGATTTCTCTATGGAATTTAGATCCTACTAAATTAAATATTTACGACCCAAATGATGTTTCTTTAAATCAGGCAAACTATAGCTCACCAATTATTGGAGCAGGAGTGTATTTGTATTCTGATAAATGGTATGTCGGATTGTCGTCTCCAAATTTTATAGAAACAACACATTATGACGATATACAAGCGTCTACGTTTACAGAAAAAGCGCATTTTTATTTAATTGGTGGGTATATATATGAAGCAAATCCGAGATTAAAATTAAAACCGGCATTTTTAGTGAAATCTGTTATGGGAGCTCCATTAGCGGTAGATTTATCTCTAAATGCACTTATAAACGAGGGTTTAACTCTTGGTCTTTCTTACAGATTAGATGCTGCGGTAAGTGTTTTAGCAGGCTTCCAAGTCTCTAGATCTATTATGATTGGATACGCATACGATTATGATACAACCGAGTTAGGAAACTATAACGATGGATCTCATGAGATACTTTTAAGATTTGAATTAGGTACTAGAAGAAGAGGAATAGTAAACCCAAGATTCTTTTAACAAAAAAAATAGAGCAATGAAAAAAATTACATTCTTATATAGTGTCCTCTGGTTTTGTTTAACGCTAGCAGTGGTAATACCTGCCAACGGACAAGAAAAAAAATTAATTCAAGCCAGTCAGAATTATGATCAATTAGATTACGTAAATGCTCAAAAAATATATTTGTCTGTTGCACAGAATGGTTATAAATCGGAAGAATTATATACAAAATTAGCAAATAGCTATTATTTTAATGCGCAGTACGATCAAGCAGTAAAATGGTATGATGAGTTATTTCTTATGGTTGAAAAGCCTAAAGAAAACATCATATATTTAAGATATTCTCAAGCATTAAAAGCTATTGGACAAAAAGACAAAGCAATGGAGTTTTACAATCTTTTTGTTTCCGATAGTCAGTATAATGAAACCTCATTATTGGCAGAAGATTATTTAAACCTAATTACACAAAATTCAGGTAGGTATGATTTAAATCCGATTCGTGATCTATACGACAAGAATAAAATTTCATTTGGTCATGAAAAAATTGGAGACACGTTATTTTTTGCTTCAACTAAAGACTCCAAAGCTATATTAAAGAAAAAAAGTGCTTGGGATGGACTTAGCTTTTTGTCACTTTACGAAGTCGAGTTAGATTCTTTAAACCAGGTTGTAGGTAACCCTAAAATGTTAAAAGGGAAGTTAAATGGAAAGTTTCATGAATCTTCTCCAGTGTTTACACCTGATAATAAAACTATGTTTCTTACAAGAAGTAACATTAATATAGACGACGCTACAGGCGAATATAAATTAAAGATATATAAGTCTGTGAAATTAAATGATAAGTGGCAGGAAGCTGAAGAATTATCGTTTAATCACGATGATTTTTCAACAGCACACCCAGCCCTAAATTCAGATGGCACTAAACTCTATTTTTCATCAGATCGTCCGGGTGGTTATGGGAGTTCAGATATTTATGTATCAACTATAAATAAGCAAGGAGCTGTTGGCGAACCTGTAAATCTTGGTCCGGAGATAAATACGGCAGGAAAGGAAACTTTTCCTTTCGTAACCACGCTTAATGAACTTTATTTCTCATCAGATGGTCATTTTGGATTAGGTGGATTGGATATCTTTTATGTAAAAATTGTTGACGACCATTACGGGAATCTATTAAACATTGGTGAGCCTTTAAATTCTAATGCAGATGACTTTGCTTTCGGAATAGATTTACACAACAATAGAGGGTTTATAAGTTCTAATCGTTCTACTAAAGAAGGAGAATTTGTATATGATAATATTTATACATTTAAAGAAAAAGCGCCAATAAAAGATGTTTTTTATTCTGATATAAGCGGATATGTTACAGATAGACAATCCAAAAGACCTATTGAAGGCGCAAGAATAAGTTTAAGAAATGCTGATGGCGAAACACTTCAGGAGGTCGAGACTAATGCACTTGGATTTTATGAAATTGAGACTAAAAAATTTCAATCTTATTTCATTAAATCAGAAAAAGATAGATATGATACCGATGAACGTCTTATTCAAACAGAAGTAGATCATCAGGAGATTAATTTTCAGTTACAACAGAATATTGTAGATCTTACTCCAGGTATGAATCTAGCAGAAGTATTAAATATTCCAATAATTTATTTTGATTATGATAAGTCTAATATTCGTGAAGATGCTGAAGTTGAATTGCAAAAAATATTAATAACATTAAATGAGTATCCTGCTTTAAAGCTAGAAATACGATCTCATACAGACAGTCGTGGTAGTGATGCATATAATATGAAGTTGTCTTCTAGTCGTGCACAATCTACTTTAGATTATTTAGTAATTAATGGTATAGATAAAAATAGGTTAACAGCTAAAGGTTTTGGTGAATCTCGCTTAGTAAATAAATGTTCTAATGGCGTAGAGTGCACAGAATCGGAACACGAAGATAATAGACGAAGTGAATTTATAATAATAGATTAATGTTTAATGCCCTCTTTTTTGATAATCTTATACATATTGAGTTGGATTAATAGCAAAGTAAAGTCTTCTTATATTTTGATAGATTAATAGCACTTAAAAGAGGGTTTATTAAATTTTTTTTATGATATATCATATCTAGAATAAAGTCCATATTGGTTCTGTTATAACTGACATATGTACATTTATTAATGGAAGAAATATTAGTATAATTGACTACCAGTTGGTGTGTCGTGAGTTAGAATCTCATCTTCTCCACTAGTGTTAATAAGGGTTTCGAGCAATCGGAACCTTTTTTGTTTTCTCATTTTCATAAAATTTGCTCAGTTTTTCGCAATTATAGGTGTAAAAACCAAAAGTTTTCAAATTTATTTGGTGTATCTCTTCATTAATTTCAATTGGGGTTTCGTGAGATTAAAGCCTACTTCTATAATAAAAAGATAAATTTTAGAGTTATTTTTTACACTATCCTAGCACCTTAATCAAATAAGGATTTACTAAATTAGTATCGATAATTTACAACAGCAACACACTAAACGAAAAGACCTATTAATCCCCTAACATATGCTAATCCTTTTTTACATCTTATCGGCAGTATTTATTTTAGTCTCTGTATTGCCATTAATTCCGCATCAGCATTGGGTGTTTCGCGTCTGGGAGTTTGGACGAATTCAACTGCTAGTGCTTCAGTCGCTTATGCTAATATTAGGGTTAATATGCATTGCCGATAAAACAGCGCTAACTTGGATAACTTTACTAGCTCTAGTTGCTGTGTCCATTCATAACCTCATAATTTTAATTCCATACACACCCATTTACGGCAGAAAGAGTGAAGCTGGCGTTGCTCAGGATTCACAAATCATATCTATTCTATCGGTAAATGTGTATCAGTTTAACGAGAAGTACGACGAGTTAATACAATTGGTTTTAGATGTTAAACCCGATATTTTTTTGACAATGGAATCGAACCAAGCTTGGGAAGATGCTTTAACCGAAATTGAATCGTTGTATCCAAATCAGCAAAAAGTGGCTTTAGAGAATACCTATGGGATGCATTTGTATACTAAACTCGATGTTGAATCTTTAAAGGTGCATTATTTTATTTCAGACGATTTGCCAAGTATAGAGGCGTGTCTATATACCGAAGATGGTGTGAAATTCACCTTTTTCGGCGTGCATCCGCCGCCGCCAAGTCCTAGTGAAGAAGATACGTCTAGAGAGCGCGATGGCGAATTGTTAGCTTTAGGAAAACGTGTTTTAGCTACCGAAAGCCCTGTTATTGTGGTTGGAGATTTTAACAATGTGGCATGGGCAAAATCTTCGATATTGTTTAGAAAAACTTCACAATTACTAGATCCTAGAATCGGTCGTGGATTTGTATCTACATTCCATGCAAAATATAGATTACTCAGATTTCCTATTGATTTATGTTTTCACTCGCCAAACATTTTTATTCAAGATTTTAAAACCTTAGGTAATATTGGGAGTGATCATTTACCACTCTTTTGTAATTTCTTTATCAATGAAAAAGAACATATGAAAGAAGATGAAGTTGAAACTTTAAATACAGATGAAGAAGAGGAAGTAGAAGAGATGATTGAAGATGGGAATGAAGAGGATGGAGATCGTCCTGCTGTCGCTTCAGAGTAAATATAGCCCTAGTTGGGGCATATTTCTTCTCGGTTTTAATTATTTATTGCTCACCATTTTAAGCCAGAAAGGCTTTCTTAATTATTGGCTTAACTTACTTTTATACGTGCTTATACTTCATGTTTTAACAGGTTTAATCAATACGATAAGTAACTTGAAATTAGGAATATTTGAAAAAAAGTTTGAAATTCGTCGCGTGAAAACAGCAACACTATTTTTAGCAGTATTTTTACTTGTTAAGCCACTAATCCCTTTAGTGGAGTACGCTGCGTTTTACGATTACATTAAAAACGAACTTTGTGAAAATAAAGAAGTCGTTGAAATGCAATGTAATGGAAAGTGTCATTTAGCCAAAGAAGTTGCTAAAATGTCCGATTCACCAGAGAATGGTTCAGACAAAAAACAAGTATCCATAGAAACTATGGTGGTCTTTTATCAAAAAATTTCAGAACACGTTGTTACTCCAATAGTATTTTACTCTAATAAAGAGCAGATCTCTTCAGAATATAACCTGAATTATTCTTATTTAAATTTAGACGCTGTATTTCATCCGCCTCGCGTTTAATTGCCTTATTGTTTTTATAGTGTTTGGGTGTAAATGGTTATTTACATCTGTATGTATACGTTCTATTTTGAATGTGTACTTCCTACTGTACTAAAAACATATGTAATCTACAGTCTTTCTAGTTTTATCAGTATTACAAAGATATTGCCTTGTGCTTTATATTTAAAGTACGCCCGAGTAACATGCTGTAAACTCGTACTATTAAGAGATTTCTATAGATTATACTAAGGCCTATTTACGATGTTTTTTAAAAAGAAAAAATAAATCGAAGCATTCTCGACTTGTCTCGTTTGTGTAGGATTAAAAGTCTTTAAGCCATGAAATTTCCTAAATTTCTTGTAATTGCAATGTGTATTGTGGTTGCGTCTTGTACTATTGAAAAAACCGATTACGAAGCTGAAATAGCTACCGAAACCACCGAATATTTTGAGTTCGAAGAGGTAAGTAATCTAATTAGTGGAGAGTATGCAGTTAGTATAGAAGCTTTAAACGGCACGCTATATAAAGGGTATAACGAAATTCGTGTAAAAATTTTCAATACTCAAACAGCCGAACGTTTAGAAAATTCGGAGGTTACTTTTTTACCTATACTTACAGATGCTAATGGTAATAAATCTTCTTGTCCGCATCTATATAATTTAGACTATGTGGCAACAGAAGACTATTATTTAGGGTATGCAGTTTTTACTAGTGAAAGTGATACTACGGTGAGCTGGCAGGCATATATAGATTTTAAAGATGGTTCTCAATCGTTCGCTATTAATCAACCAATTACTATTGAAGAGCAAACTAACATGAATCTAAATATGACTGCTTTCACTGGTAATGACGACGAGCAATACATTATTGCATTAGTGTCGCCGCAAAGTCCAGGAGTTTCAGAAAACGATTTGGTTGCCGGAATTTATAAGTACAATAAGCCAGAAGAACCAGCAGGAACCTTTCCAGACTTATCTCAATATTCTTACTCTATAGTTCAAGATTATACCTTGGTATTAGACCCAAGAATGCCAGAACCTTCTATGGGGAATCATTCGTCGCCTAATAATCAAGATTTAACACAGCAAAGCGATAGTTTGTATCATGGTGTGGTGAATTATACAATGACAGGAAATTGGACTTTAAATTTTATTCTTCAGAATGAAAATGGAAAAATAATTAAAGGCACGTTAGTACCAACAGATTTTACACCAGGAATAGAGGGCGTAAAAAGCGAACTTTTTATAGACATCTTATTCTAGAGTATGAAACGGATAACACTAGCATTATTATTTATAAGTACAGTTTTAACTGCTCAAAACACACCTATAGCTAACGATAGTACAGATGTTGTTTTAGATGAGGTTTTAATTGTTGCGGCTAAAAAATCTAAAATTGAAACAGACATGAAAATGGCTGTTTCGGTAGATGAATTTTTAGCATCGTCAGATAATATAAGCTTTATTAAACGTGGTGCTTACGCATGGGAGCCGTTACTCAATAATATGAGTACAGAACGTTCTTCGGTAACTATTGATGGAATGCATGTCTTTGGTGCGTGTACCGATAAAATGGACCCGATAACCTCGTATGTCGAAAGTAATAATCTTTCAGATATCGATATAAAATCGGGACAAGAAGGAAGCATGCACGGCGCAACAGTTGCTGGAAGTATCGATTTAAAGCGTAAAAGTACAGCCTTCGGACTTACTAAAGATTGGAGTGGTGCGTATCAAACAGGATACGAGTTTAATAACAATCAGTTTTTTAACCTCGGAAATGTATCGTATTCAAGCGATAAATTGGTTGCAGACGGAAGTATTTCTTATCGTACAGCAGGAAACTATACCGACGGTAATAATGATGAGGTAAACCATTCGCAATTCAAGAAGTTCAATACTTCTTTAGGCGTAGCTTATAAAACAAGTGAGTTGTCATCTGTGCGTGTCGATGCTATTTTCGATAAAGCTAAAGATGTGGGGTATCCAGCACTGCCTATGGATTTATCGCTGTCTAGAGCATTAATTACATCTGTAGCTTACAAGAAATTTTTTGAAGATAAACTTTTAAAAGTATGGGATACTAAGATGTATTATAATGCTATAGAGCATTATATGGACGACACCACCCGACCAGAAAATTTAGTGCATATGGATATGCCAGGTTGGAGTACCACTTACGGTTTGTTGTCTTCAATTAATTTGAAAGCAGAAAATTATGCAGCAGAAATTCAGTTAAATGCCTACGATAATTTATCTATTGCTGAAATGCGTATGTATCCTCAAGACCGTAGCGAAACGACTATGTTTGCTTACAGTTGGCCATGGGTAACTACGCGTTATGCTGGATTGTCTATGAGTAATTCTTGGGATATTTCTGATAAAAGTTTGTTGAATTTTGGCGGAACTTTGGGTATCAATTACAACTATTCAAAGTATATAGAATTCAATTGGATTTTTCATCCTGGAGCTTCTCAAGAGAAAACACGTTTTCTACCTAATGTATATGCAAGCTATCAGCTAGAAATAGAACATTTTAATGCTTCGGTTGGTGGTGGTTACGGCCATAGAGCGCCTTCTGTTTCAGAAGGTTATGGCTATTATATCTATAATAGTTTCGATAGATATGACTATATAGGTGACCCTGATTTAGAAAATGAAATTTCTTATGAGGCCAATGCGAGTGCGGATTTTACATTTAAAAAAGGAGGAGTTAAAGCTCAAGTAAACTATTTCTATATTCAGAATTACATCATCGGAAGAATTTTAAGTCAAGGGAGTCCTATGAATTATCAATCGGTTGGCGTTAAAGGCTACACCTCTTTAGATTATGCCACTTTATTCAATTTTTCAATGAATGCCAATTATGCTATTTTAGATAATTTACATTGGGACGGAACCTTAACTTATGCCCGCGGATTAGATGATAATGAAAATAACTTGCCATTTATTCGTCCGCTTAGTTATCAAACCTCATTGCATTTTTCGTATAAAAAATTCGGATTTCTAACATCGCTAAATGGCGATTTAGAACAAATAGATTATAGTCCAGAATACGGAGAAGATGAAACGCCTGCCTATACCAATTGGAACTTTTCTGCAGATTACACTTTTTATATAAAGGATTATAAAACCGTAGTTCAGCTAGGTGCCGAAAATATTTTTAACACTTATTACAGCACTTATGCAGATTGGGGAAATATTCCAAGAATGGGGCGTAATATTTTCACATCATTAAAAATAAATTTTTAACAATTAATATTAATTAGTAAATAACATTTAAACCAAAAAAAGAAATGAAAAATTTTAAAAAGCACCTTTTATTACCAGTTGTCGCCTTAGCACTAGTATCTTGTAGCGACGATGATATGCCTGTTGCAAATAATGTAACATTACAATTTGAAAACACATTTTCAGGAAGATCTATTGTATTAGGAGACGCAACTTCTAGTTCTGCAACTGTAAATACATCTGCAGAAAACCAAGTACACCACTTTTCTGAATTAAAATATGTAATTAGTAACATCCGTCTTATTAAAGCCGATGGTACCGAAATACCTTACAATGTAAATAATTTAGATACTGGTGCAACTGTTGTTGACCAGGATAAACCTGAAACCTTACAATATGTTCTAAACAATATTCCAACTGCAGATTACAATCAAATTAAATTTGGATTAGGTGTAAAATCTGAAATTAACACTTTAGACGAAGTAAGTTTTCCGAATTTTTACGCAACTGCTGGAGCAAATGACACCGAAATGCACTGGGAATGGGGAACAGGATACCGTTTTACTAAAATTGAAGGATTCTACGATGCCGATAATAAAGCATTGTCTTTCCATTCTGGAAGTACTTTAGATGGTGAAAAAGATGATGAATCATCTTATGTTCCAGGTTATGATGCTTATAGAGATATCACTTTAAATTTACCTTCTGTAGCAGTAGTTGGAAATAGCGGTCCAACAATTACAATTGAAGCTGATTTTGATAACTTATTAAGCGGAAAAACTTACACAATTATTTTAACCGATGCCAATGCAACGCCAAGTGCACATACATCTATTTCAATGTCTAAATATGTAGACAATATTGGTGGTGATGGCGTTAGCGATATTACAGGCATGTTCTCTATACTTAGTGTAGAAAACTAAATCTATACAATTGGAGTCGGCTAGGTTTAAACATTTAGCCGATTCTTTTTTATAATTAAAACCATACCTTTTTTTAATATGAAACAATTATTACGAACAATTGTTATAGCACTAGTTTTAACATCATGTAGTGACGATGATTCCGAATATGTTTCTTATAATAATCCGGAACTAGAGTTGACTATTCCATTGGATTTTCCGGAGTTAAATAATTCAGTATATTCTAATGTGCCTACCCAATACGGTGTAGAATTAGGTGAAAAGTTATTTAATGAAAAACTATTGAGCGCAGATAACACAATCTCGTGTGCAAGTTGTCACATGCAGGAGCGTGCTTTTGCAGATTACAATACAAAAGGTATAGGTATAGAAGATAGAGTAGGACTTCGGAATCCGCCACCGGTTCAGAATATGGCATTTATGCAGGTTTATAATTGGGACGGAAATATGAGGAAATTAGAAGATCAGGTACTTGTTCCTATAATAACGCATTTTGAAATGGATTCCTCTATTTTAGAAGTTATCGCTAAACTTGATGCCGATGGTTCGTATTCCGAATTATTCAATAAAGCGTTTAGTGGTGAAGGCATTACAGCCGACGGTATTTACAATAGTATTGCGCAGTTTGAGTACACTCTAATTTCTGCTAATAGTAAGTACGACAAAGTTAAACGAGGCGAAGGTGAAACCTTTACAACTGCAGAAGCTCAAGGCTATGCTGTTTTTCAAGACAAGTGTATAAGTTGCCATAGTACAGAATTATTTACCGATCAAAGTTTTAGAAATATTGGGTTTCCCTTAAATCCAGATCAGGAAGAAGCAGGTCGCGCAAGAGTTACCGGTGAAGTTGACGATTATATGCGCTTTCGAGTACCATCGTTACGTAACATAGCTTATACAGCACCTTACGGAAGTTTTGGACAGTTTGCAACATTAGCAGAAGTTCTAGATTATCTAGATGCTGGTGTTTTAGAGGCCGATAATTTAGATCCTATTTTAAAAGATAATGATAATAGAATTCCGCTTACCGAAGTCGAAAAAGTAAATCTTATTGCTTTTATGAACACACTAAGTGATGCAGAATTTATTGGACGCTAGCTGAATTAATATATCTGATATAGTTAATTTTGAAAGAATAACTATGGGTTTATGAAGGTTGAAACACTGTCAACTACTTCTTGTAATTCAATTGTTAATTGGCTTGTTTCCCACGGGTGAGATGTTTCAAATACATGATTAGCACCTTCAATAATTTTCAATTCACTATTTGGATTCCATTTGTGCAAATTATAAGCTTCTTCAACTTTAACACTAGTATCGTTATCGCCATGAATAATAAGATGAGGTATGTTTAAATGAGACGCGGCACGTTTTATATTTAAACGATTTTTATGTGTTTCAAAATCTTCAAAAAACTGATAATAATGAGGCATATTTTGTTTTGTTCTGCCGTTAACAACATATTCCACACCGTCTGTTTTCCATTGCTTTAGTGCCTCTCCGCTAGACATTCTACTTTCGTAATCGCTTACACCTGCCAAACTAATAATACGGGTAATGCGACTATCTTCTTCTGCTTTTATAGTAACAATTCCTCCGCCTCGGCTATGGCCAATTAGATTAATGTTGTTTATGTTAGCTTCGGTATGGTATGGGGTGGCAGTTGTAATCCAATCGATTACCGATTTTAAATCGTCTAGTTCTTTGCTGTAGTTATTTTCTCCAAAGGCTTCTAAGTCTGGAAAGTCTATAGGCTGTTCTGCTGTACCTCCGTTATGAGAGAAATTGAATTTTACAAAGAAGTAACCCGCATTGGCAAAGGCTTCAGCCATTAAATTCCAAGCGCCCCAGTCTTTAAATCCTTTATAGCCATGACAAAAGATTATTATGGGTTTAGGTACATGGTTTTCTGTGTAAAACACATCTGTTAAAATAGGTTT
This sequence comes from Formosa agariphila KMM 3901, assembly GCF_000723205.1. NCBI lineage: Bacteria > Pseudomonadati > Bacteroidota > Flavobacteriia > Flavobacteriales > Flavobacteriaceae > Formosa > Formosa agariphila. Next base: position 95,923 of record NZ_HG315671.1, read on the forward strand.
ATTGTGTATTCCTTTAAGCGGATTGTTAGTAAGGCGTTTCATAATAGCTAGGCTTAGAATCAAAAAAAAATCTCATTTAAAATTAAAACTTTTAAAGAGATTCAGCTAAATATAAAGCAAAAAAAAAGAGTGAGATAACCAGTCCCACTCTTACAAACAAACTAACTAATTGACATAGTTTAACTAACTATCTAATTAAAATTAAAACTATATTTCGAAGTTCTCAACGTAAGTTCTTCCGTTGGCACTTATAATAACTTTGTAATTTCCTACTTGTTTTTCTGATAAGCTGTAAACACGCTCGATGTTTGTTTCTTCAGAAATTGTTTCAGAATGAATTAAATTGTCTTCAGATTTGTTAGTTGTAGAGTAGTAAATACTTACTTTAACATCACTTTGATCTAAATTTAATTTTGTTAAATAAACGATGTTGCTTTTAAGGTTTACAACTGGTTTAAATATACTTTTTTCGTTTTTTTCGTTGAAAGTAACTTGTCCTTCAGATACTTTAAAAGGCATGATTTTAATTTCGTAACCTTTTTCGTGTTCGAAAGAATACTCACCATCAGGTAAAGCAGTTAAGTCGAATTTATTATTGTAAACTCCTGTTGTTACAATAGTAGAGTTGTAAAGCATAAAGCCAGCTTTATCTTTAATTGATAAGTGTTGACCTTCTTTTACATTATTAAGTGTTAATGTTACTGCTGATTTTTTTCCGCCAATAAAATCAGGAATTCCTGCGTTTGCGTAAGTAGCTATTCCAGATACCATTGCTAACATATAAATACTAAGGGCTAAAACTTTTTTCATAATATATAAAATTTGTAAATTAATTACATGGCAAAGATACAGGAGTAGTAGAGTGTAGAAAACATCGATATTGGCTACTTTGTATGCTATATTAACTGTAAAATAATTGTTAAGCTTATCGAGAGATAAAATAGTATATTTTAGGGTTAATTCTACATATGCTATCCCATATACATTTCGTATTTTTGTGCTTTATAAAGTGAAAGGTAGATGAAGTTAAAACCAACATACGAAAAAGTAACGCCAAGTTTTGGAAGCTCGTTGGTAGTTAGGAAACATACGCAGGAAGCGCATAAGAGTAAGGCCTTCTGGCATTTTCACCCTGAATTAGAGTTGGTGTATGTTAATAAAGGACAAGGGAAACGGCATATAGGAAATCATTTATCATACTTTAATAATAGTCAGCTTATATTAATAGGTTCTAATTTACCCCATAATGGTTTTGCCGATCGCCTTACGGCACGTGGATCTGAAACTATTGTACAGTTTTTACCAAATTTTTTAGGAGAGTCGTTTTTAAAGCTCCCAGAAACCGAACGTATTAATATGCTTTTCGAGCGCGCTAAAAAAGGAGTGCTCTTTAAACCGGAAACAAAATTAATTGTTGGACCTAAAATTGAATCTTTAAATGAGCTTCAAGGGTTTAGTCGTGTTTTAAAGTTATTAGAGATTTTAAACGACTTAGCGTTGTCTGAACATTACAGTTTATTAAATGTAGATGGTGTTGCTTTCGAAACCGAACCTCAAGATAGTGCCAAGGTCGATGTTATCTTTAGGTATATAAATAACCACTTCCAACAGCATATAAGTTTAGAAGAAATAGCAGACCAAGCGAATATGACTGTTCCTGCATTTTGCCGATTCTTTAAAAAGGCAACAGGTAAAACATTTACAAAACTTGTAAATGAATATCGTGTGGTGCATGCTACAAAACTTCTACAAGAGAGTGAAATGAGTATTACAGATATTTGTTTTGAATGTGGATTTAATAACTTTTCGCACTTTAATAAATTCTTTAATGAAATTACAGGAACTACAGCTTCTAAGTATAGAAGCGAAATGACTCGCATTATTCAATAGTACACCGTTATAATGTGCGAAATAAACGTAGAGAATTATTTTTCTCCATTCCATTCAGCATAAAACTGATCTAGAAATGCAATCATAAAATCGTGGCGTTGAGTTGCGATGTGTTTCCCTGTTTCCGTATTCATCTTGTCTTTTAAAAGTAAAAGCTTTTCATAAAAATGATTAATTGTTGGAGCGTTAGATGCTTTATATTCCGCTTTTGTCATATTTAAGTTAGGTGCAATCTCGGGGTTGTAAAGTGCTCGGTTTTTAAAGCCTCCATAATTAAAGGTTCTGGCAATACCAATGGCACCAATGGCATCTAATCTGTCTGCATCTTGCACAACATTTAATTCGGGTGAAGAAAACGTCGCTTTAAAATTCCCGCCTTTATAAGATATGTTTTCTATAATATTAATCACGTGCTGAATGGTTTCCTCGTCAACTTCAATCGTTTTTAAAAACTCAGAGGCTACTTTTGGGCCAACAGTTTCATCGCCATCATGAAATTTACTATCGGCTATATCGTGAAGTAACGCACCAAGTTCTACAATAAATAGATTTACATCTTCGGTTTTAGCTATTAATTTCGAGTTTTTATAAACCCGCTCTATATGAAACCAATCGTGGCCTCCTTCGGCACCTTCTAATTGTTCTTTTACAAAATTAATTGTAGTCTGTATTTGTAGGTCTTTCGTCATAGCTATAAAAGTAAAAATTCCTAACTGAGACAGAAAGGAATTTTTGTGTTATATAAGGGTATAAGTCGATTTATAATTTAGCAGGCTCTACCCATTTAAATTCGAACGAATTTTCAGGGACTTTCATACGCTCTGCAATACGCGTCATTCTGCTTGGAAGTTTAATAAGGTAATCTCTTGCCTTTTCTGCTTCGTCTGTTAAGCCGGTAACTTTTTCAATTTCCCAACGCTTAAGTAACTTCTCAAGAATATCTATGTAATCCATAGATGTATACACGCCAATACGCTGTGCGGTATTCGAAAATTCTTCGAAAGCCGAGCTTATTTGTCCGCCAGATTCTCTTAAAAAGTGCGCTGGCATCGTAATTTTTTGTTTCATCATGTAATGAAACGCCATCATCATTTGGCTAGGGTCTACTGCAAAAATACGTTCTACAAATTCGCTATAGGCGTTATGGTGTCTCATTTCGTCTCCCGAAATAATTCTACACATTTTGCTTAGTTGTTTGTTTCCGCGTTCTTTAGCTAGTTTAGCTACACGGTTATGAGAAATGTATGTGGCAAGTTCTTGGAAACTCGTGTAAACGAAGTTTTTATACGGGTCGCGGTCTGTACCAATATCAAAACCATCAGCAATTAAATGCTGTGTTGTTTTTTCAATCTCACGCATATTTACACGTCCAGAAAGATAAAGGTATTTGTTAAGCACATCGCCGTGGCGGTTTTCTTCTCCTGTCCAATGGCGTACCCATTTAGACCAACCGTTACGTTCTATTTGTCCAACACCTTCTACATCCATTAACCAGGATTCGTAGGTTGGTAACGCTTCTTCGGTAATCATATCTCCAACTAAAACTACCCAGAAATCGTAAGGTAAGTCTTTAGCCAATTCTCTTATTTCTTTAACCTCTTCAAAAAACTTTGGACTTTCAGAATCTGGTAAGAAATCTGTTGGTTGCCAAATGGTTTCTATCGGAATTAAATATTTTTCTATTAAAGCGTCTACGTCTTTTTCTAAAAACTGCATCACTTCTAACCTTACATTTTTTAATGACATAATGTTAAGTTTTAATGGTTTATACTTTGTGTTACAGTGTGTTCAATTTCGTCAATTAAAGTGTCTGTAGTACCCGTAAAGGTAGATAAATTTATGGGTTTATGAACAGTTAATGAAATATGTGCACCTAATCCCATAGGAAACTTGCCGTATTTTAACGTTTTCCATGAGTTATTTATGGTTAAAGGTACAATTGTTGCGGTAGGTATATTTTTTATTAAAGTTTGCAACCCACGGCGTTGAAACGGCTTAGGATGGCCGTCTTTGCTGCGTGTGCCTTCTGGAAAAATAACTGCAGCATATTTTTTTCGTTTATAAATTCCGAAAACTCATTAATAGCACGAATCGATTGTCTCGGATTTTTTCTGTCTATTAAAGCTGCACCACCATGACGTAAATTATAAGATACACTTGGTATGCCTTTTCCGAGTTCTATTTTACTAATAAATTTAGGGTGATACTGTCTCATATACCAAAGTATAGGCGAAATATCGTACATGCTCTGGTGGTTAGAAACTATTATTAAAGGTGTATCTTTTGGAATGTCGTTCTCAAAATTATTCGTGTAAGTAAAGCGCGTGCCGAGTATATTTAAGCAACGCAACAATACAAATTGTAAGGCATTTACACTATGTTGTAATGCGTTATAGCCAAAAACTCTATGGCTAATCCACAATATGGGATGAAAAATACATATCGATAATAAAAACGCAAGAGCATATAATGCAGTAAGTGGATACGCTAGAATTTTCATTAATTAGGACTTACAGGTTTAGTTTAGCGGCAAATTTAAGATATAAAAAAACCACGCCAAAAGCGTGGTTTATATTTTTTACAAAATTCGACTTAACATACTTGGTTAAAAGCATCTTTAAGATTGTCTGCAATCATTTCTGCAGGACGACCTTCAATATGGTGACGCTCTAACATGTGTACCAATTCGCCATCTTTAAATAACGCAATACAAGGAGAACTTGGAGGAAAAGGAATCATATAACCTCTTGCTGCGTCTACAGCCTCTTTATCTACACCTGCAAAAACAGTTACTAAATGGTCTGGTTTTTTATCGTTTTGTATACTCATGCTTGCACCTGGACGAGCATTAGCGGCAGCACAACCACAAACAGAATTTACAACTACTAAAGTTGTTCCTTCTTTTGCAATAGCTGCATCTACAGCCTCGGCAGTGTGTAATTCTTCAAAACCAACTTTGGTTAAATCTTCGCGCATTGGTTTTACTAATTCTGCTGGATACATATTTTTTAATTTTTTGTTTAGTATTTAAAGCACAAATATACATAATTAAAAGTGAATCGTTATTTACTTTAACGTTACTTAAAGACGGCTTAATTTATACTTTTTGGGCGTTCCCTTGTTTTTAAACAAGGTCGGGCTATTCGCTATATCTTTTTGTTTTTTTCTCGAAAAACAAAAAGGATGCCGCTGCTATCCCTAACGCAAGCCTAGACAGAAAATTTATGTTTTATAAGATGGTTTTAACGTATTTATCTAATATAGTCTCCTAAAGGTTTCAAACCATGGTGATTTTAGAATTAAGAATAGTGGTACAATTGCAGTTCGTTAACATTCAAACTAAATTTACACAAGTATAAAACTACATGTAGTATATTAGCAGTCTTAAAAAAATAATTTATGAGTGTTTCAAAATGGTTAGGTGCCACATTAGGTTGGTCTTTTGGAGGTCCAATTGGCGCTATTCTAGGATTTGCATTAGGTAGTGTTGTCGATGGTTTGTCTAATGGAGGTATTAAGGTAAATACCCAAGGCCCATTTTCATCGCCTTCTCAATCCAGAACGAGATCGGGGGATTTTGAAGTGAGTTTATTAGTACTAGCCGCAATAGTTATAAAAGCCGATGGTAGAAGCGATCAGCGCGAATTAGATTACGTGCGTGCACAGTTTGTAGGTATGTATGGTAAAGATCGTGCAAACCAAGCCTTTAAATTATTCAAAAATATAAGTCAGCAGGAAAACATTCCTGTTCGCGATGTGTGTTTGCAAATCAAACAAATGATGGATCATCCTTCGCGTTTACAATTGCTTCATTTTTTATTCGGAATTGCTAAAGCCGATGGTAATGTAAGTAAATCTGAAGTCGATATTATTTATACCATTTCTAACTATTTAGGAATTCGTGCTATAGATTTTGAAAGCATTAAGGCTATGTTTTATAGCAGTAGTGATAATGCTTATAAAATTCTTGAAATCGATAAATCGGCAACCAACGACGAGATTAAGAAAGCGTATCGTAATATGGCCAAAAAATATCACCCAGATAAAGTGATTCATTTAGGTCCAGAACATCAAAAAGGAGCTGAGGAAAAATTCCGTCAGGTTAAAGATGCTTACGATCAGCTTCAAAAAGAACGTGGTTTTAATTAAATTTATAACGCATTCCTAAAAATAATCGAATGCCTTGATTTGGCGCGTACACATAAGACGGGTCGAATGTTAAGGCATATGGATTATCGGCTGTAGGAATAACATCGCCATTATTATTGAATTGAACATTTTTATCGAAAGGGTCTTCGGTTCTAGCAATGATAAACGGATTTCCTTTATTAGGTGTCCAATTTAATAGATTCTTTACGCCACCGTAAATTTCAAAATCAGAAAAAGCATAAGTAGCTTGTATGTTTTGAATACTATATACCGGCGAATATTCTTCTCTTGGATCTAAATCTCCAAGAAGAGGTAATCGCATGGGGCCATACAGATTTCCTGTATAGTCTAAAGTAATATGTGGTTTATAAAAGGAATAACTCACGCCCCAAGTTCCCGAATAACTTTCGGTTAAAATTTGTTTGGTTGTAATTCCATCTTCAGTTTGCGACACATCTTGAAAAGTAGCTCCAATTAATACTTTTAATCCGTTTGTAAATGTAATGTCAGCATTGGCGCTAACTCCAGTAGTTACAGCGTGTCCGTTTAAATTATCGTAAATAATCTCATTCGGATTACTATCATAATCTGGCAATATAACATTGGTGAAATATGTATACCAAGCTGAAGCATCTAACGTAAAAATATTATGGTTTTTTGTGTAAAACGTCTCCAGGTAATTAAAATTGATGTTATAGGATTGTTCAGGTTTTAGTTCTTCAGCAATAATAACATCTCTAGCACCTGTTAGTGCAGCGTGCTCTTCTGTAAATAAATTCACAACTCTAAAGCCTGTACCTGCATTAAATCGTATTATGGTTTCATTATCCGATTTGTATTTGTAAGCCAATCGTGGTGTGAATATAGAGCCATGTCGCTCATCATAATCATAACGCGCTCCTAGAAGTAAATTATGTTTTGTGTTAAACGAAATGTTGTCTTGTATAAAAAGTGAGGGTATAACAACTTCATCGGCATTTACAGTGGCGGGCGTATTGTCGTTATAATAGTTGTATCTAGCTGCTGTTCCTGCTAAAACATCGTGTTTATTTAATGTTTTATACCATGTTAATTGTGTAAAACCAATACGCTGCTGGGCTAAATAGGGGACATCTCCATACACCGAATTCTGATCGTGTTCGGTGTAAGAAAATTGTAAAAACATATTTTCATTAACAGGTAATTGGTAGTTTCCTAAAAGCTCGTAACGTGTGGTATAAATGCTTTCGCCATAAATTTTGTCACCGCCGCGGTAGCTTTTATCCCAATTCATTTCGCCTCCCCAGCGGTCTTCGTAAAAGAAACGTCCCGCAACATCGAATACCCGATTGTTTTTTCGTTTAACCTTCCATTTTTGAAATATAGAAACCCGGTCTTGTAAGGTAAGATCTGTAAAATTATCGTTGTTGTTATCTATGGGGTTGCTGTAGTTAAAATAATTTATACCTAGTAGTAGCGCGATTTTATCAGAAATATTGGCTTTAAAACTTAGATCTGCATTTACTTCCCCCCAAGACGACACAAATGCATCGGCAAACACACTCGAAGCTTTATCTGGACTTTTGGTAATTATATTTATTAACCCACCAACAGCTTCGCTACCATATAACGAAGAGGCGGGACCCTTAACTATTTCTATTTGATTTATTAATGAATTTGGAATCCCTGATAGTCCATACACAGTAGATAGTCCGCTAACTATAGGCATACCGTCAATTAATACTAAAGTGTAAGGTCCTTCTAATCCGTTTATATGAATATCTCCAGTATTACAGACATTACAGTTAATTTGAGGGCGAACACCATTTACATTTTGCATGGCTTCAAAGATACTAGGCGTTGGGTTTTTCTTTAAAAATGCAGTAGAATACACTTCAACCGGAACTGGACTATCACTTCTTCTAACGGGTTTTAAAGTTCCAGAAATTACAATTTCATCTAAAGATTCACTTTCATCTAAATTAAAATTAACAATGGTTTCTTGTTTCGAAATCGTAATGCGTTGCTTTTTTGATTTAAATCCTGTAAAAGAAGCTAGAATATAATACGAACCATAATCTATGTGTTCAATTTTAAAATATCCATTTTCATCTGTAGTAGATCCTTTGCTAGTATTTTGTATATAAACATTTGCGAAAGCCAAGGGGTCACCTTCGGTCGTGATTCTACCAGATAATACGCCTTTGTTTTGGGCGTAAATGCTAGTGGTAGTTAATGTTAGAAGAAGTAAAAGAAGTTTCATACGTATAATTTTTAAGCAAATATAAATAAATATTTAGACTAGACTAAAAAATTATTTGTATTCAAGTAAATAGTGTATCTTTGTGTAAAAGACATGATTAGTGGTTACATTATCTGAAGAAAATTATTTAAAAGCGATTTACCATTTAGGCAAACATGGTACGGTTGCAGTCAGTACAAATGCTATTGCAGAGAAAATAGAATCTAAAGCATCATCGGTTACTGATATGGTGAAAAAGTTAGCGGATAAGAATTTGGCGAACTACGTTAAATATCAAGGCGTGACTTTAACTGAAAAGGGACGTCTAGCTGCTGTTTTGGTGATTAGAAAGCATAGACTTTGGGAAGTGTTTTTAGTAGAGAAGTTAAATTTTACATGGGATGAAGTTCATGATGTTGCCGAGCAATTAGAGCATATAAAATCGTTAAAATTAGTAAACGAATTAGATGCTTTTTTAGGATATCCTACACATGATCCACATGGAGACCCAATTCCAGATAAAGACGGGAATTATTCGCTTATAAAGAGTGTGAATATTTTAGAAGTTAAAAAAGGGAAAACTGGTGTTTTGGCTTTGGTAAAAGATTCGTCTGATGCTTTTTTAAAATATCTAAATAAGAATGAGTTAGCTTTGGGAGATCGCATTACGATTTTAGATTTCGAACCTTTCGATAAATCGTTAACCATAGAAACGTCTAACAAGAAAATGATTATAACTAAAGAGGTTGCTAAAAATTTATATTTAAGCTTATAACTATGGAAAACTACAGCCCTTTAACTGCGCTCCTCATATTTTTTATTATAGTTGCCTTAATGTTTGTTTTATTTAGACCAATAAAAGGATGGTTCTGGATTATTAGAAAATCGTTACAAAACAGTGAAAAGGAAATTATTGAGGATATTTTAAAACAACTGTATCATTTTGAAGATTCAAAGAATAAGGTTTACATGAAAACCTTAGTTCAGGTTTTGGATTATAAAAACGATGACATTGTTGAAGCTGTTAAGAAAATGACGATTAACGATTTAATTTATTCTGAATTCGATGCATTAAAATTAACCGAAGAAGGACGAGATTATGCACTGCGTATTGTTAGAGTGCATCGTCTTTGGGAACGCTATTTAGCCGATAAAACAGGAGTTCATAAAAAGGAGTGGCACGACAGAGCAGAGTCTATGGAACACCGTTTAAGTCATGATGAGGCCGATGAATTAGCAGCACATTTAGGTCACCCACAATTCGATCCTCACGGCGATCCTATTCCAACACGAACAGGTCGATTGGCAGATGTACAAGGCGTAGAATTACCCTTATTACCAGTAGGTACGGTTGGAAGAATTACACACATTGAAGATGAACCCGAAGTTATTTACAAGCAAATTTTAGCTGAAAATATTTATATGGGTTCAGTACTTAAAGTAACAGAAAATAATGCCACAAGAATTGTATTTCAATCGGAAGGGGAAGAATTTAGGTTAGCACCCATAGTTGCTGCAAATTTAAATGTAGCACCTATAGAACAAGAAGTTGATTTAGAAGAAAATATTGCTCGTTTGTCTAGTTTAAAAGAAAACGAAACGGCTAAAATTATTGGAATTTCAAGAGAAAATAGAGGGGATAGCAGAAGGCGTTTGTTAGACTTAGGATTTGTAAAAGGGTCAAATGTGAGTATCGACCTTATGAATCCGTTAGGTAACCCGAATGCATACTTAATAAAAGGAACCTCTATTGCTTTACGAAAAGACCAAGCTTCGAAAATCTTAATTAAAAAAGATTAAACTATGGAAACAAAAGTAAAAAGCGCTTGCGAAACTTGTGCGCACTTTAATAAAGATGGTTTAAAAAAACTAGGTATTCATACCGATGATTTCGATTTTATTGTCGCTCTAGCTGGTAATCCTAATACAGGAAAAAGTACGGTGTTTAATGCTTTAACTGGTTTAAAGCAACATACTGGAAACTGGCCAGGAAAAACGGTTACACGTGCGGAGGGCGGATTTGAATATAATACTGAAAAATATAAATTGGTAGATTTGCCAGGAACATATTCTTTAATGTCTACATCTGAAGATGAAGAAGCTGCAAGAGATTTTATTCTTTTCGGAAAACCAGATGTTACCGTTATAGTTGCCGATGCAAATCGTTTAGAACGCAATTTAAATTTAGTACTTCAAATTCTAGAAATTACAGATAAAGCTGTCCTGTGCTTAAATTTAATGGACGAGGCCAAGCGTAATAAAGTAGATATTGATGTAAGAACTTTATCTCGAGATTTAGGAATTCCGGTGGTGCCTACTAGTGCACGATTTAATCAAGGTATTCCTGAGCTAATTCAAACCATAAGTGAGATTGCTAGCGGGAAAATTGTATGTAAACCACATCGTATTAAAAATGTGCCAAAAAATATTGAGAAAGCCGTGAAAACGCTTACGGATCAAATAGAAAAAGAATTTCCAAACATTCCGAATAGCCGTTGGATTGCTTTTAGATTGTTAGAAGGCGATAAGCAAATTATTAATGCCTTAAGAACAGGAGAATTTCTTTAATTTTTCGAATACTATGAAAGAGAATAATATAGACAATATCATCGAATTATCTAATGAGCTTCGTTGGCAGATTGGCGACGAGTTTCACGATAATCTTACCGAAAGTATTTATGCAGATGCGGCCGATATTGTAAAAGATTCAGTAAAAACTCAGGAAGGCGAAAAGCGATTTCGTTTAGATTCTAAGATTGATAAGATTGTAACAAGTAAAAGGTGGGGATTTCCTATTATGTTTTTAATTCTAGGAACTATTTTATGGCTCACTATTGTTGGTGCAAATTACCCGTCGTCTTTATTGGCGAGTTTGCTTTTAGATACGGTACATCCCATTTTAACTAGTGGTGCAGAAAGTGTTAATATGCCTTGGTGGCTTGCCGGTTTCTTAATTGATGGTGTGTATTTGGCAGTGGCTTGGGTTATCGCGGTAATGTTACCGCCCATGGCAATCTTTTTCCCCATGTTTACACTCTTAGAAGATTTTGGATATTTACCTCGTGTGGCTTTTAATCTAGATTCTTTATTTAATAAATCTGGAGCACACGGAAAACAAGCTTTAACCATGAGTATGGGATTTGGTTGTAATGCTGCAGGTGTAGTGGCAACCCGAATTATAGATAGTCCTAGAGAGCGCTTGATTGCAATTATTACAAATAATTTCTCGCTGTGTAATGGGCGTTGGCCAACGCAAATTTTAATTGCAACCATTTTTATCGGTGCAGTTGTACCAAAATCCTTATCTAGTTTTGCGTCTTTATTGGCAGTAATCGGAATTGCTGTTTTAGGAATGGGATTTATGTTTGGTGTGTCCTGGGCCTTGTCCAAAACAGTATTAAAAGGTGAAGTATCTACATTTAATTTAGAGTTACCTCCATATAGACCACCACGTTTTTGGAAAACCATTTATACCTCTTTAATAGACAGAACTGCAATTGTATTATGGAGAGCCATAGTTTTTGCAGCTCCTGCCGGTGCGGTTATTTGGTTGATATCTAATTTACATATTGGAGACGAAACCATCGCAGCATGGTTGGTTAACGGTATGGATGGTTTCGGATTCTTACTTGGTTTAAATGGTGTTATTTTATTGGCCTATATCGTTGCTATTCCTGCCAACGAAATTGTGATTCCAACGATTTTGATGCTGACCGTTATGGTCACTGGAATAGGTGGTGGTGAAGGTGCTGGAGTGATGTTCGAGTTAGATTCTATAAACGCTACAGGTGATATTTTAAGAGCTGGAGGTTGGACTTTATTAACAGCAATAAATTTGATGCTTTTTAGTTTGTTGCATAATCCGTGTAGTACCACAATCTATACTATATATAAGGAAACAAATAGTGCCAAATGGACTGCTGTAGCATCTATTATGCCTGTAATTTTAGGTTTTATAGTTTGTTTTTTAGTGGCTCAGGTATGGAGACTGGTATTTTGATTAATATAAATGAAGAATTTGTACTAGTGTAAATACTATTAAAAGTATTCTAGATATAAGGAGTCCCAATATTTATAAATGTTGATACGCTTTTAGGCGATAAAATTTGAGATAAAAAAAGCACCACGAATTTACGTGGTGCTTTTTCTTTTATGTGTCCCGTCCTGAAATAGCGATACACTAAAAACTTAGTGTAATCAACATGAAAGGAGGTTCTAGTAAAACCTAAGATCTAGTTTGCTATGATGAATGTTTTGAAATTATAAATTTCTACGAACAGCCACACCCAGTACCATCTGTACCACATGCTTTTTTCTTAGAGTTGCCTTTTTTCCAAAAGAATTTCTTGATTAGAAAGGCAACTGCAATTCCTAAAGATGTAAAAACTAATATATTTTGAATGATTGTATTCATAAGTATATGGTCGTTTTAATTACGGTGTACTTTCATTTATATTAAAACTTGATAGGCTATAAATGCAGAAACATATGCTAATATCGTCATGAATGCCAATTGAAGTGTTGGCCACTTCCAACTGTTAGTTTCACGTTTTACAATGGCTAAGGTACTCATACATTGCATGGCGAAAGCATAAAATAATAACAGCGAAATTCCTGATGCAAAGTTAAAAAGCGGTCCGCCTAAAATAGGATTCACTTCTCCTGCCATTCTGTTTTTAATGGTTTCTTCCTGGTCATTACCAACACTGTAAATAGTAGCTAAAGTTCCTACAAATACCTCACGTGCGGCAAACGAACTTACAATAGCAATCCCGATTTTCCAATCGTAACCAAGTGGTCTAATAGCAGGTTCGATAGCATGACCGGCAATCCCGATATAAGAATGTTCTAATTTGTACGAATCTATTTTATGATCTAAATCCTCTTGAGATAAGTTTTCTGAAGCATGTTTTTCAGTTATAATATTCTCGGCATCATTAAAACGCTCACCTGGACCATAAGATGCTAAAAACCATAAGATAATTGAAATGGCAAGTATTATTTTACCAGCGCCGAATACAAACGATTTTGTTTTTTCAAGAACGGTTAAAGCTACATTTTTAAATAAAGGCATTTTGTAATTCGGCATTTCGACTACAAAAAACGTTTTACTTTTAAGTTTCATTACGCGGTCTAAAATGTAAGCGGCACTAATGGCCGTTGCAAACCCTAGTAAATACAATAACATTAATGTTAGTGCCTGATAACCTAGTCCTAAGAAAGTACCTTCAGGAATCACTAACGAAATAATAATAAGGTATACAGGTAGCCTTGCTGCGCAGGTAGTAAATGGCGTAACCAATATGGTAATTAATCGCTCTTTCCAACTTTCAATATTTCTAGTGGCCATAATGGCTGGAATCGCACAGGCAGTTCCAGAAATTAAAGGCACAACACTTTTTCCGCTTAATCCAAACCGGCGCATAATTCGATCCATTAAAAAGACCACACGACTCATGTATCCGCTTTCTTCAAGTATGGCAATAAACAAGAATAAGAAGGCAATTTGTGGTATAAAAATAACCACACCTCCTAAACCTGGAATAATTCCCTCGGCCAATAAGTTTGTGAATACTCCGTCTGGAAGTTCGTTTTTAACCCATTCACTTAAAGATGCAAACGATGAATCAATAAAATCCATTGGTATGCTCGACCAATCGTAAATGGCTTGGAAAATTAATAATAGTATAAAAAAGAAAATGACATAACCCCAAACTTTATGCGTTAGAATACAATCTAATTTTGCTCGTAAATCTGTAGCTTGAGATGGATTTATGGTTTGTCCTTTTTTAAGGGTGCTATTTATAAACTGATAGCGTTTTATGGTTTCCTTTTGTTGCAGACGTTTTAAATCTGTTTTACTTTTTGTTTTAAAATCGGCTACAGCATCAAATTCATTTCTATCTGTTTTTCCAAAATTAACATCCTGAGTAATTACCAACCAAAGTTTGTATAATAACTGATTTGGGAACACCTGTTGTAAACGATCAAAATAAGCTTTGTCAATTTCTGATGCATTAAGACAAGGCGTAGTCGATTGTTCTCTATAATTAAGAATGAGTTCTTTTAATTGATCAATTCCTTGATTTTTACGTGTACTAACAATTGCGATTTTAGTCTTTAATTGTTCTTCTAAAAAAGGAATGTCTAAAGAAATACCACGGCGCGTCATACGATCGGCCATGTTAATCACTAAAATAGTAGGGATTTCTAAATCTTTAATTTGTGTAAAAAGTAGAAGATTACGTTTTAAGTTTTCAACATCACTAACTACTATAGCGATATCAGGAAAGTCTTTGTCTTTTTTGTTTAATAGTAATTCAATTACTACATTTTCATCTAAAGACGATGCGTTTAGACTATACGTTCCAGGTAAATCGATAATATGGGCTTTTACCCCACGAGGTAATTTGCAAATCCCTTCTTTTTTTTCGACTGTAATTCCGGGGTAATTCCCCACTTTTTGATGCAGACCGGTAAGGGCATTAAATACCGATGTTTTTCCTGTATTCGGATTTCCTATTAAAGCAACATTAATTTGTTTACTCATGCGATAATTTTTCAATTAAAATAAGACTTGCAGTGTCCTTTCTTATGGCTAAATGTGTGCCATTAATGTTGAGGTAAATTGGATCTTTAAATGGAGCAAGTTGAACCAGTTCCACTTGATTGCCAGGAAGGCAACCCATTTCCATTAACTTTAAAGGAATTTGATCGGATGAAACATCTGTAATAACAGCTGTTTCTCCACGTTTTAGATGTGCTAAAGTTGTCTGCAAACTTATTTAGATTGATTTTAAAGAAGCAAAAGTAAGGTAAAAAGTGATGCTAAAAAAATTGTGGCACTAAAACTACTTTTTATATTCTCTTTTTAGAGATTCGATGTCTTTTAGTAACTGTGTAATGGCTTCTGGATCTGTACCATCGTAAAACCCTCGAATTTGTTTTTTCTTATCGATTAGCATAAAGTTTTCAGTATGAATCATATCATATTCATCGCCATTTCCTACTGTTTTTACGGCCAAATAACTTTTTCTTGCCAGTTCGTAAATTTGTTTTTTATCGCCTGTAACTAAATTCCATTTTGCATCATTAACGCCTTTTTTTAAGGCATATCTTTTTAATTGAGCAACCGTGTCTATTTGTGGTGTAACGGTATGAGAAAGTAGCATTACTACGTCATCATTTAAAATTTGGTTTTGAATCTGCGCCATGTGATCGGTCATAATCGGACAAATGGTTTGGCAGGTTGTAAAAAAGAAATCGGCTACGTAAATTTTATCTTTGTAATTGTCTTGAGTAATGGTTTTACCATTCTGATTCGTCAGGCTAAAATCTGCTATTTTATGATATTTTCTAACATCGTAAAGTGTACTATCTACTAATTCTTGTTCTACTTGGGCGGGTTGGTAAATAGGAAGCGGTTTTTCAACATCTAAAATATTGTAAATAATAGATACTATAACTATTGAAATAAAAGCAAAAACAATGGCGAAGTATTTGTAATCTTTAAAAAATGATAACATGTTCTAGATTTAAACGTGATGAACGCAAAAATACAAGTTAAATTAAGTTTAAGAACCCCCTTTTTATTATAAATACATGTTAAAAATAGAGTGTTACATAGTTTATGTTTTTTTACGACTTTAAAAAACGTACTTTTGCGCGTTAAAATATAACTGTACAAAACTTCATGGAGTTTATAATTAAGATTTCACAATTTCTATTAAGCCTTTCCTTACTCATCGTATTACACGAGCTTGGTCACTTTATTCCGGCGAAATTATTTAAAACACGAGTAGAAAAATTCTATTTATTTTTCGATGTAAAATTTTCTCTTTTCAAAAAGAAAATTGGCGATACCGTGTATGGTATTGGTTGGTTACCTTTAGGTGGTTACGTGAAAATATCGGGAATGATAGATGAAAGTATGGACAAGGAGCAAATGGCCTTACCACCACAACCTTGGGAGTTTAGATCGAAGCCGGCTTGGCAACGATTAATTATTATGCTTGGTGGTGTAACCGTAAATTTTGTACTAGCTGCAATTATTTATATGGTTATGGCTTTTGTGTATGGTGAAACAGATATTGCTACAGAAAGTATTAAGGACGGATATTTAGTAACAAACCCAATTCTTGAGAATATGGGTGCACAGACAGGAGATAATGTAATAGCTATAAATGGTGAGCCTGTAACAGGGTATAATGCTATGCGCCCTAAATTAATAGAAGCGAAAACGATTACTATTGATCGTAATGGTGAAGAAAAGACACTTACTACGCCAGTAGATTTTTTAGGACAGTTAAGTACTGGAGAAGATAGAACTTTATTTCAATTGCGTACACCTTTTGTTGTAGCTCAAGTTATAGACTCTTCTGCAAACAAAAATGTTGATTTAAAACAAGGAGATATTATTACAGCTGTGAATAATACTAAGCTGAAGTATTTTGATGAATTTGGGCCTTTTTTAGAAACGCTTAAAGGGCAAACAGTACAAGTTGATATATTAAGAGATTTTGAACCTATAACAAGAGAACTTAAGGTTGATGAAGATGGGAAGTTTGGTATTTATCCGTTTTCAGGAGCAAATGCTAAAACATACGAAAAGCTAGGGTATTACAATGTGATAACTAAAACGTACGGATTTGGGGAGAGTATTGGAGTAGGTGCAACACGTTTTAAAGAACAAATTGTAGGCTATTGGGCCCAGTTAGGAATGATTTTTAATCCAGACACAGGTGCGTATAAAGGAGTAGGTGGTTTTAAAGCTATTTTCGATGTATTTCCTAGTACATGGAGTTGGGAAGCATTCTGGGGAATTACGGCATTTTTATCGATTATGTTAGGTGTGCTTAACTTATTACCAATTCCGGCATTAGATGGTGGTCATGTTATGTTTTTACTATACGAGATGATCTCTGGACGTAAACCAAGCGATAAATTTTTGGAGTATGCACAAATGGTTGGATTCTTCATTCTTATAGCATTAGTCCTGTTTGCGAACGGAAATGATGTCTTTAAAGCACTGTTCAAATAATTTTTTTTAAATTTTTTTAAAAAAGTTTTGTGCAACTGAAATAAAGTTCTATATTTGCACTCGCTAATGCAAAACACTCCTTCTTAGCTCAGTTGGTTAGAGCATCTGACTGTTAATCAGAGGGTCCTTGGTTCGAGCCCAAGAGAGGGAGCAAAGCTAGCTAAAAGCCTTACAGAAATGTAAGGCTTTTTTTATGCGCTATAGTGTCATGCTAGTGGTGTGGCGTGTCTTGGAGGTTTCTGTAGTTTTAAAGAAATGCCAACTTATACAGTTTATTGAAGAACTAGGTGTCTCTGTGGGTGTCCCGTTTAATCCCAATAGGTGACTTTAAGTTCTGTTAATATACTTGTAGAAGGTTTAAAACTTAGAAGCTGAAATTATTTAGAGTTGTTAACAGGGTGCTTCATGATAATAAATGATTTTAATTCCAGTTGTATTTTGTGGAAGATGCTTCATAATATTATTGTTCTCGACCCCGCTGGAACATCTTCAGAACGCAACATGTTATTTAACGGTCTTCGAGCGAAGTCGAGAAGCTGTTTAGTAATTCTAATTGGAGTAACAATGTCAATGCGATATATACATTCGTAAATAATGAAGCTATATACAATATGTTGGGAGTGAATTTTTAAAACACGTTTTTTTGTTTTGTTTTCAACATTGTGTTTAACCAATAAGAGTTACTAGTATTCTTCATAGTATTAAATAATTCTTAGTTGAAGTGTGTTTATGTGGGTTTTGCTTTATTGTATTATTGTTCTCGACTCCGCTGGAACACCTTGAGAGTTTAAAATGTCATTTAACGGTCTTCGAGCGGAGTCGAGAAGCTATTTGGTAATTTTTACTGGAGTAGCAATGTCAATGTGATATATGCATTCGTAAATAATGAAGCTGTATATAATATGTTTGGAGTGAATTTTTAAAACATGTTTTTTTTGTTTTGTTTTCAAAATAGTGTTTAACCAATAAGAGTTACTAGTATTCTTCATGGTAGTAAATAATTCTTAGTTGAAGTGTGTTTATGTGGGTTTTGCTTTATTGTATTATTGTTCTCGACTCCGCTCGAACATCTTCAGAACGCAACAAGTTATTTAACGGTCTTCGAGCAAAGTCGAGAAGTTATTTTGATAATTCTAACTAAAGCAATAATGTCAATGCGATATATACATTCTTAAATATTGAAGCTGTATATAATTGTTGAGGGTGAATTTTTAAAATACTTTTTTTGTTTTGTTTTCAACATTGTGTTTAACCAATAAGAGTTACTAATGTTCTTCACGGTATTAAATAATTCTTATTTGAAGTGTATTTATGTGAGGTCTGCTTTATAATATTATTGTTCTCGACTCCGCCGGAACATCTTCAGAACGCAACAAGTTATTTAACGGTCTTCGAGCGAAGTCGAGAAGTTATTTTGATAATTCTAACTAAAGAAACAATGTCAATGTAATTTATTCTTTAGTGGTTGGTGAAAGGGGGGGGGTGTTATATGGAGTATTGAAGGTGTTTCAGTTTCTAGTCGTAAAGTGTGTTATGTTTATGCTTTCTGAAGAGTTTAATCTTAAGGTGTTTTTTAATCCGCAAGTACAGAGCTCCAGGTTAGATAGAATACGAAGTTGGTGTTTTGAATCTGATGATTTGTAAATATGGGTTTTATTATAGAGGTGTAATATTGTAGTCTATATAATAGTAAGATATATTATGTTGTGTAATACTGAATTGTTTTATCTGTAACATACGCAGATTTACCATGTATTAAGAATATATAGAGAGGGAGTATTATATGTAATCTCGCATTCTGTTTAAGATTGAGTATTTTAATTAGTTTATAACCATCTAGTAACAATGTATTTACAAATTATTTCAAAAAAAGGTTATAATAAATTAGTTTGATAAGAAAGAAAGGTGGTATATTTGCACCCGCTTAGCGACGCAACTACGGTAGTTTAGTTAGGCAAGACGTTCATTAGCAGAGTTTTATTTATTAGATTTAGATTAGTTTCAAAAAAAGATAAAAAAAGCTTGTTAGTAACAAAAAAGGGTGTAAGTTTGCACCCGCTAAAAACGGCAACGTTTTTAGAAAACAAAGTTCTTTACAAATTGTATTGGAGTTGAAAACGTTTCAAAACGGGTTCAAAAAAAAACTTCAAAAAAACATTGTGAGATTAAAAAAAGGGTTTTATATTTGCACCCGCTTAACGAGGCAACAAGTTAAGAAACACAGAGAAATAAGTTCATTAACATATTGAATTGACAGCGTAGATAATAACTGGAAACGGTTATTATCAACAAAAAAGAATAAACCATTTTGAGTACCAACATTTAATTCCATTAGTTGTTAAAAGTAATAGTCGAAAGACTTAAAAATTTAACGATGAAGAGTTTGATCCTGGCTCAGGATGAACGCTAGCGGCAGGCTTAACACATGCAAGTCGAGGGGTAACAGGGAGCTTGCTCCGCTGACGACCGGCGCACGGGTGCGTAACGCGTATGCAATCTACCTTTTACAGGGGAATAGCCCAGAGAAATTTGGATTAATGCCTCATAGTATATAGTTGTGGCATCACAATTATATTAAAGATTTATCGGTAAAAGATGAGCATGCGTTCTATTAGTTAGTTGGTAAGGTAACGGCTTACCAAGACTACGATAGATAGGGGCCCTGAGAGGGGGATCCCCCACACTGGTACTGAGACACGGACCAGACTCCTACGGGAGGCAGCAGTGAGGAATATTGGACAATGGGCGAGAGCCTGATCCAGCCATGCCGCGTGCAGGAAGACTGCCCTATGGGTTGTAAACTGCTTTTATACAGGAAGAAACACTGCTACGTGTAGCAGCTTGACGGTACTGTAAGAATAAGGATCGGCTAACTCCGTGCCAGCAGCCGCGGTAATACGGAGGATCCAAGCGTTATCCGGAATCATTGGGTTTAAAGGGTCCGTAGGTGGACAATTAAGTCAGAGGTGAAATCTTGCAGCTCAACTGTAAAATTGCCTTTGATACTGGTTGTCTTGAGTTATTATGAAGTAGTTAGAATATGTAGTGTAGCGGTGAAATGCATAGATATTACATAGAATACCAATTGCGAAGGCAGATTACTAATAATCAACTGACACTGATGGACGAAAGCGTGGGTAGCGAACAGGATTAGATACCC
>NZ_HG315671.1:124011-196840 GCF_000723205.1 Formosa agariphila KMM 3901
TTTTGCATAATGAGCCTACGAGTTACCGTTGCTAGCAAGGTTAAGTGATTAAGTCACGGATCCCGTAGCGAAAGCGAGTCTGAATAGGGCGCTTTAGTTAGTAGTGGTAGACGCGAAACCGTGTGATCTACCCATGGGCAGGTTGAAGCTGTAGTAACATACAGTGGAGGACCGAACCGGTTGACGTTGAAAAGTCTTCGGATGACCTGTGGGTAGGGGTGAAAGGCCAATCAAACTCGGAAATAGCTCGTACTCCCCGAAATGCATTTAGGTGCAGCGTTGATTTATAGTTTTATAGAGGTAGAGCTACTGATTGGATGCGGGGGCTTCACCGCCTACCAATTCCTGACAAACTCCGAATGCTATAAAATGTTGATCAGCAGTGAGGGCATGGGTGCTAAGGTCCATGTCCGAGAGGGAAAGAACCCAGACCATCAGCTAAGGTCCCCAAATATATGTTAAGTTGAAAAAACGCGGTTGAACTGCTTTGACAGCTAGGATGTTGGCTTGGAAGCAGCCATTCATTTAAAGAGTGCGTAACAGCTCACTAGTCGAGCGGTTCGGCATGGATAATAATCGGGCATAAACATATTACCGAAGCTATGGATTTATAATTTATTATAACTGGTAGGGGAGCATTCTATAGGTGTAGAAGGTGTACTGTGAGGTATGCTGGAACGTATAGAAAAGAAAATGTAGGCATAAGTAACGATAATGCGGGCGAGAAACCCGCACTCCGAAAGACTAAGGTTTCCTCAGCTATGCTAATCAGCTGAGGGTTAGTCGGGACCTAACGCGAACCCGAAAGGGGTAGTGGATGGACAACAGGTTAATATTCCTGTACCTGCTCACACTAAAAGTGACGGAGGCGAAAAGTTAGTGCGTACTGACGGAATAGTACGTTGAAGCGAGTGGTAACACCGCGATAGTACACTGAGACTACGGTCAAGGTGATAATCTAGCAAATCGACTTCCAAGAAAAGCAAGTGAAGCAGCCCGTACCCTAAACCGACACAGGTAGTTGGGATGAGAATTCTAAGGAGCTCGAGAGATTCATGGTTAAGGAACTAGGCAAAATAGACCCGTAACTTCGGGAGAAGGGTCGCCCCACTTCGGTGGGGCCGCAGTGAAAAGGTCCAGGCGACTGTTTATCAAAAACACAGGGCTATGCTAAATTGAAAGATGACGTATATGGCCTGACACCTGCCCGGTGCTGGAAGGTTAAGTGGTGGGCTTAGAGGTTTACCTCGAAGGTCTAAAATGAAGCCCCAGTAAACGGCGGCCGTAACTATAACGGTCCTAAGGTAGCGAAATTCCTTGTCGGGTAAGTTCCGACCTGCACGAATGGTGCAACGATCTGGACACTGTCTCAACCATGAGCTCGGTGAAATTGTAGTATCGGTGAAGATGCCGATTACCCGCTGTGGGACGAAAAGACCCCGTGCACCTTTACTATAGCTTAGTATTGGTTTTGGATAAGTAATGTGTAGGATAGGTGGGAGACTTTGAAGCGGCATCGCTAGGTGTTGTGGAGTCATTGTTGAAATACCACCCTTTGCTTATCTAGAGTCTAACCTTCATTCGAAGGGACAGTGCTTGGTGGGTAGTTTGACTGGGGTGGTCGCCTCCAAAAGAGTAACGGAGGCTTCTAAAGGTTCCCTCAGTACGGTTGGTAATCGTACGTAGAGTGCAATGGCATAAGGGAGCTTGACTGAGAGACCTACAAGTCGATCAGGTACGAAAGTAGAGCATAGTGATCCGGTGGTTCCGTATGGAAGGGCCATCGCTCAAAGGATAAAAGGTACGCCGGGGATAACAGGCTGATCTCCCCCAAGAGCTCATATCGACGGGGGGGTTTGGCACCTCGATGTCGGCTCGTCACATCCTGGGGCTGGAGAAGGTCCCAAGGGTTGGGCTGTTCGCCCATTAAAGTGGCACGCGAGCTGGGTTCAGAACGTCGTGAGACAGTTCGGTCTCTATCTACAGTGGGCGTTAGAAATTTGAGTGGATCTGACTCTAGTACGAGAGGACCGAGTTGGACCAACCTCTGGTGTATCTGTTGTTCCGCCAGGAGCATTGCAGAGTAGCTACGTTGGGAAGGGATAAGCGCTGAAAGCATATAAGCGCGAAACCCACCACAAGATGAGATTTCTTTAAAGGGTCGTGGGAGATGACCACGTTGATAGGCTATAGGTGTAAAGGCAGTAATGTCATAGCCGAGTAGTACTAATAACCCATAGGCTTATTGTACGCCTGTTTTTTTATAAGAGTACAAGAATTATTATTAGGATTTATATGTATGTCACCTTCGGGTATTTTTCAATATGTTAAGATATTTGCGCTAAAGCGCGGTTGATTAGTTTTCTAAGTGGAAATTAACAATCAACAATTTAAGGTGATTATTGCAATGGGGCTCACCTCTTACCATTCCGAACAGAGAAGTTAAGCCCATTAGCGCCGATGGTACTGCATTGTGGGAGAGTAGGTCGTCGCCTTTTTTATACTAAATCCTCAACATTTATTTGTTGAGGATTTTTTTGCTTTAAATCCATCTTGAAACTTTCAATAACCACATACTTTATATTCACTCTCTATTCTAATACTTCTTATGAGTGGGTTTAAAGATAGATTAATTAAAAATTGACTGAGAATACCTTATTCTATTTTTTGTATAATTAAGACTATTTAAAACGCTTAAATTTTAATTAAGGAAATGTATAATGGTTTAGTAATAGTAAAGCCTAGGATTTAGCTGTATAGGTAGACTATATAATTAATAATACGTTTTGTATGTATATTAATTGCAGAAAAAAATTATAGATAATTACATTAGCTAACAATTGTCATATAATGTAAAGAAGGTAAGAAGTATCTTTGAAATGTGTTTTTTAGGAATCGATTAACCTAAGAATAATTGACAATTTTTTGATTACTATTTTTTTTTAACCTTCAGCTTATTACTTGTATTAAGCTGAAGGTTTTTTTGTGTTTTTAGTTCACTTTAATCAAACGGTCGTTAAAAAACAGTTTGGTGGCATCATTTTGATGAGACAATATAGCTTGTTTAAGCGCTTCAAAATCTCCAGAAGACATTTCTAAATGTGTCGTAGAGAAAAATTTATTTAACAAAGAATAATTGTTGTCTGGCGCGTCGTATTCTACAGACATAACATGTATTTGATCTCCTGCTTTATATAGCTTCCCATCAACTTCTACATCTGCAGTTGGTTCCCATAAAATATCAGCATCATGATGATTACTATCCTTGAAGTTTATTGATAATCCTTCGTAATCTACATTTAAAGTTTTCATATTAAAAGTTTTAAAATTAGTTTTATAAAAAAAATGTGTTTTAAATATACAATAAAAGTATCAATTTTTCAGTCCCTAAATTATTAGATTATAGATTATTAATAAAATAAAAATGGCCATCTAAATAGACAGCCATTAAATATTAAATTGGTGATACCGAAGATTAAAATATTAATGCTATTTTTCCACGGATATAAAATGGTGTTCCTGGAGTAAAGTGTATTTCTTCTACAGCTTCAGGTTCGTCAAACAATCTACTTTCTGTTGCAAATTGTGTTTCATTCCATTCTGTGTTAAATAGATTTTCAATAATGATACTGTAAGTCCAATTTTTCCATGAATAATTCACATTAAAATCTGTTACAAAATATCCTTCAGCGACTATAGAGTCATCTTCATTAGCGGGTCTATCATCTATATATCTGTAATTAAGTCCTCCTGAAAATCGACCTAAATTATCGACTAAAATTCCTCCAGCAGAAGTAAGGTTTGGCGCTAATGGGATGTAGTTTTCACCACTTGGATCGTCTACACTTCTTGCATGCGAATAATTAATATCTGCATAAAGATACAGCCAATCTAAAGCTTGATAACGTGCTCCTAAATCGACACCTAAACGTTGAGTTTTTCCGCTAGGTTCTACAATAGCAGCATCTCCTACATATACAAACTCTTGTTCTAAGAATAAATACCACAAACTTGCGTTTATTGCTAAACGTTCTGAAGGTTTTAAAAGCGTCCCTAAGTCTGCACCATAAGCCGCAGGTAAAATAGATTCTCCGTTGTTAGCAACTACAACGCGTGTATCGTTAGAGTGAAATCCCATACCTGCTTTTAAAAATAATTGAACATCCTTATTTACAGAATAGATTGTGTTCAGTTTAGGACTTATACGCATTTTAGTTTCAGCTATATCGCTATAGGTTTCCGATAATTTATCTTGATATTGAAATTTAAAATAATCTAAACGTGCAGACGGATTAAACGTCCATTTACCAGTTTTAAATTCTGTGTTTAAAAATGCGTAGGTATTTACTTCATCTACATCACCTAAAGCTTTATAATCTAAAATTGTTTTTCTATTTACCGTATGTGATAATTCAACATCATCTACATTATCATATCTAAACCCAACCCCTGCTTGATATTTAAACATCGTGTTATTTCCTAATTCAATATTTCTATGTTCGTAAACCGTATTCGCTCCAGTTGTTAAACGGTTTTCAAATTGTCTTATTTGATCACCATTTACAGGGTCGTCTAAATAAAATGTAAAATTAGAAAAGAGTTCAAAATTATATTGCGACACATAAGCAGATGTTTTAAAAGACTTATCATTATCTATCACTTTTGTATGATTTATTAACAAGTTCGTTCTGCTTGTTTCACCACCTTCTGTATCGTCTATGGCACCAAAACGATCAATGCTACCATCGTCTATGGCACGTTGTGGAATTTGCCCTGAAGCATCCCATTTACTTTGAAAATGAGACAAAGTTAAGCTCAACTCTTGATCACCAGCTATTTTATAATTGTAACGTCCCATGACGTTAATTCTGCTAAAATTTTGTGGCGAATCAAAAGGTCCGTCTGTTAAAGAGAGTTCTGAAGCAATATAGGCACTACTTTTATCGGTTTTTAAAACATTAAACATTCCCATAAGTCGGTTGGTGTTAAACTGCCCCGCTTCTAATGAGATGTAGTTATTATTTAGCCTCTCTCTAAGTCCTAAACTTACATAGCCTGCAGTGGTGAAATTTCCTTGATCTGCATAATATGGTCCTTTTCCAAAGTTAATATTGTCTATAGTTTCAGGAATAACAAAGTGCAAATCTGAATAGCCTTGACCATGAGCATGCGATACCATATTAACAGGTAATCCGTCTACGGTTAAATTTACATCTGTTCCATGATCAATATCGAAACCTCTGAGGAAAATTTGTTCGGCCTTTCCTCCACCTGCATGCTGACCAATAATAAGCCCAGGAACTTTCCTTAAAATTTCTTGCGATGTTTTTACTGGACTTACTTGTACATCTACATCGACAAACTTACTTAAGGCATCAACTTCAGCTACAATTCTTACTTGATCTAGCGAAATATTAGCCTCATTTAAGGTTATGGTTAAAGGTACATTTACATCGGTTTGAGATAAACGAATCGTTTTAGGAGTATATCCTAAACGGGATATGTATAAAGTGTCGTTTTCTTGTGTTTTATTTATTGTAAACGTTCCTGTTAATGCGGAATGTGTATGTGTTTCTGTGTTTTTGTTATATATGCTAACATCTTCTAAGGGAGTGTTATTAGAATCAATTATTTTTCCCGAAATCTGTTGTGCATAAATAATACCTGTAAGCAGAACTAAACCTGCTGTTAAAAAATATTTCATTTATTTCATAATTTAATGGTCCTCTAGTAAAGAGGAATTAATATTTGGTTGTAGTCAATATATTGGTACTCTTAAATATAAAAGCACTCTAATTTTAGACGGTTTACGAATACTTACGCAAAACATCCTATTAGGGTTTTAAATTGACTAGAATAAATTATGAAATGTGTTGTGGAGGCGGCGTGTACGTTGGTAACTTTAACGCGTAAGTCGATAAAGATGTATACCACGTTTTTTTGTAGTTAAGTGTATAATTTTGCTTTTGAAACGGCATTCGGATGTTAAGAGATGCTTATCTATTTCAGCTTTAAAAATTGATTTCTGATGATCGTTTTGTTCTTCAGAAGTAGAAATAATGTAATCTAAAACGGCAAGGACTTGATGCGAATGATTTGGAATAACCTTTCCTGTAGCTGTATGTGAATGATTTACTAATGGAAGTGTATTTGTATATTGATAAGAATTTTGAGTATGTACTTTAAAAATTGAAGCATCCTTTTTATGCGTTAATAGAATATGATCTTCAACATAATGGGATACAACATGAATCATATCGAAAAGCGAATGCTTTAAAGGCGATATGATGTAACAACATGCCATGGCAAGAATAATACCTCGAAAAGCAATTAATTTTATAGTTGATGGGGCTTTCAAAAAGATGAATCTATTTACAGCAACGAAAATACAGATTAATTCTAATCCAACAGCTTATTTCAAGTTAGATTTAAAAGGGTATTGCCTATGCCGTGCAAATCTGTTTGTAAAGTATGCCGTAACTAGTAAAATTAAAACGCCAACAAAAACAGGATTTATTACATATAAAAATCCTAAATTTTTAATTTGAGTACTTCCTATTACAGCAATAAGTGCAGTAGCTCCTCCAGGCGGATGCATTGTTTTTGTAATTTGCATGGCAACAATAGCAATAGATACTGCCAAAGCACATGCTAACCAACTCAGGTCCGGGTTAGGAATTAATTTAGCAATACACACCCCAATAATTGCACTAAATAGATGTCCGCCAACTAAATTTCTAGGTTGTGCTAACGGACTACTTGTTTCTCCATAAATAAGTACAGCCGATGCACCAAACGAACCAATTAGAAACGTATTGTCTAAAGATGTTAAGGTTAAAGTTTGTAAGCTTCCAATTAAAGCAATACCAGTAAAGGCTCCAATAAACGACCATAAATGATCTATAGGATCTATTATGGTTTGTTTTACAACCATAAGTTTTGCTTTGCGATAGGTTTTACGTTGGTTTAGTTTTTTGTTCATAAAGAGAAATAGTTTAATCTTAATAAATAGCTAATTGGTTAATTTAAACTGAAAAATATAGAATATAGCATAGCGATATTGCGGAAACAAATATCCATAATGTAGTAGCAAAAGCCATAGGTTTCCAACCTGTTGTTTTTAAATCTGAAATAGACATTGTAGTTCCTACTAAAAATAAAGTCACAACTAATAAATGTTTAGATATAGCAACAAAAGATGTGGTTATGGTTTCTGGTAACAGATTGGCACTATGTATTAAAATAGCTGCAATAAATAAGATGATAAACATTGGGAATTTAATTTTCTGACCACTATTTTTAAATAAAAACATAGATAGTATAGACATTGGTATAATCCATAATGTTCTAGATAGTTTAACAGTGGTAGCAATATTTAAGGCTTCCTCGCCATAATTAAGAGCAGCACCAACTACAGAACTTGTATCGTGAATTGCAACTGCACACCACAACCCAAATTGATGTTGATTTAAACCAAAAAAATGACCTAAGTAAGGGAATACAATTAATGCTACAGCATTTAAAAAGAAAACGACACCTAAAGACATGGTTATTGTTTTGGTATCTGCTTTTATTATTGGAGAGATGGCAGCAATGGCACTTCCGCCACAAATTGAAGTCCCCGAGGTTATTAAATGTCCGAGCGATTTATCTAAATGTAAATATTTAGATAAAATTAACCCGAAACTCACGGTTAAAAATACACAGAATAAAGTAAGTCCAAAACTTGAAATACTGGTTTGTATGGTTTCTACTATGGCCATTCCAAAACCTAAACCGATTACAGCGATTTTTAGAAGAAAATGAATGCTTTTCTGACTCTTTTCTAGAAATGGGTGTTTAAAAAATAAAGTAAAAACAAAACCCAAACCTAATGCTAGAGGACTAGAAATTTGTCCAGCTAACGCTAGTGCGATAACTGAGAAAAAATATATTTTAGATAGATGTGCTTTCATTGTTTCTAACTTTGAAACAAATATACAGCGCAGTTATAATTAATTTGAAACGAAAAAAGTTATACGTAATAACTTTTAGTTATGGTTAAGTTTGATTAATTTTTCAAAAAAGTCTTTAGTTTTAGATTGAAAACCTTGACGCGACACAAAGTAAAACCAACGTTCGAAATTAAAATTCTGAATATCTATCACTTTTAATTTATTGTTTAGTAAATCGTCGCTAATCGAATGGATAGAGAGTAGGGCATAACTTTTAGAATGATATAAATAATTTTTAATCGCCACTGTACTATGGAGTGTTACATTCGATTTTAGTTGTTTTATACCATATTCGTTCAGTTTTTTATAAATAATTTCTCGGGTTCCAGAACCATGTTCACGTTCTACCATGGGTAAATGCTCTAAATCTTTTAGTTGTAACATACCGGTTTTAAATTTAGGATTGTTAGCACTTGTAACCAATACGATTTCATCTTTTATAAATTTTTCATATTGTAATTGTTTATTATGGCTACTACCTTCTATAATTCCAAAATCTAATTGTAAACCCGTAATTAAATGCTCTATATAATCGGTATTTCCACTAATAAGTTGAACTGTTGTATTCGGGGTGTTTTTCTCAGATTTAGCTAAAATTTGCGGAAGTATATAATCGGCGAGTGTGGTACTTGCTCCAAATTTTATGAGTTTTTGTTCGTCTTGTTCTAGCGTTAAAAAATGATTGTCTAATTCGGCATGAAGCGCTAGAATTTTCTCAGCATATTCTAAAAAGTCTAGTCCATCTGGTGTAAGTTCAATATTATTTCCCAAACGAATAAAGAAAGTTTTCTTGTAAGTATCTTCTAGAGTACGGATGGTTTTAGAGACAGCAGGCTGAGACAGATTTAAAATTTCTGCAGATTTTGTGAAGCTTAAGTTTAGAGCTACTTCTTTAAATATTTTAAATTTTACGTTCATAATATCAAGTGTAATTCAGTAAAAAAATAAAATCGGTTTGAATATCATCCAAACCGATTTTATAAGAAGTTAATATAGTAAGAATTTATGTGACTTACATGGTTTCAAGACTCTCAAAGCTTTCAATTTTAGAAGCTTCAATAACAGCGTCTAAGTTACTTGTATCTACACCTCCAATATAATCTGCAGGGACAATAACAACTCTAAAAAGTTGATTTTGCGTAAATTCGTTATCCAAGGTGTTTAAATCCACATTAGGAGAAGTTAAGAAAATAGCAAAATCTTCATCGGTAAAATCGTAGTTATAGGTTAAAATACCTCCATTTTCAAAGTAATGTGTTTGAGGTACTAATCTCCAATATTCTTGTCCGTCTATAGTTTCCCAAGAAATGTATACTAAGACAGCATCCGAAGGGACAATGTCGAATCCATAAAATTGGGAAATGGTATAATTATTAGCTGCGTTAAAATCGACTTCAATTTCGAATGCAGCTCCCACCTCACCATCTAAACCATCCTGTCCTGGAGGTCCTGTTGGTCCTTGATCGCCTTCACAAGCGGTAAATACTAAGGCTAAGCAAAATAATGCTATAATATGTTTCATAGTTTTAATTTTTCTAAACGATTTAATCGTTGTTTTAAGATTAAAATTAAGATTATTAAATGGAAAAGGCAACTAATTATGAATTTTTGGGAGTTTACGGTGTCTAATACATAAGAGTTAGACTACTAGTACTAGCACATTTGTTATTATAAACCTACTAGAAATAATGTCTAGTATCTTATACTATAATTTATACTTTCGGTATTATTAAGATTAATAACGTTAGTAATTATGTTAGCATCGCCATATATTTGTTTTAAGTTGATAAGTTTTGTATTAATTATAGACTAGTTTAACTAAACCAATTCTGTCTGTAGTAATCTTTTTATCGGTTTAAACTCATTTAAACCGATTAATACATTGAAGTTACATTCCGTTTTTGGTTAGAATAGATTATCCTTTCTTTATAAAATTGAGATTAGATTAAACATGAAAAAAATAAGTATCATACTCGTTTGTTTGTGTCTGTGGACATGTAACTCGTCTGAAAAAAAAGTAGAAGAAGTTGTAGAAGAAGAAGTATCTCCTTACCTCTTTAAAGATGCTATTTCTAAACTAAAATATACAGATTATACTTTAGATAGTGATGCACAAGCCGATATTGATTCTTGGGATAAATATGCCGAATTAATATTTGTTATCTCTAAATTAAAAACTGGAGATATGTCTTATTTTCTTGGGGATGCTAAAACTATCGAGGTTTTAATGCGAGAAATTTTAAGCAATATTCCAGATGCTGTTAACTCTCCGTCTATACAGGCTCGTTTTGTAACACTAGAAACAAAAATGCTAAAATTACAAAGTGTATTAAGTATGCGTAATATTCCTGAAGAAGAACAATTACAAAATATAAAAGAGACGTTAATTGCGTATTCAAATTTGAATTTACAAATTAATAAGAAGTATGAAAAAGACTCTCAAAATATTCAAAAACCATGATGTACTTTAAACAGTTTGTTGTTGCTATAATTATATGTTTTGGAAGTATTAATAATATACAAGCCCAAAATAAAGATGCTGAAAAAAATATAATCGCTAATCTGGATGCTTGGCATAAAGCTGCCTCTGAAGCCCAATTTAATACGTATTTTAATTTAATGACTTCAGATGCTGTATTTATTGGTACAGATGCTTCAGAAAATTGGAGACTTGAAGATTTTAAGGCATATAGTAAACCTCATTTTGATGCTGGTAAAGCGTGGAGTTTTTCGGCTTTAGAGCGTCATATTTATATTGGTAACGACTCGATAGCTTGGTTCGATGAATTATTAAATACCCAAATGGGAGTTTGTAGAGGTTCTGGTGTAATGAGATTTGAGGATGGAACATGGAAAGTGGCTCATTATGTATTGTCTGCTACAATTCCTAACGAAAAAATGAATGCTGTTGTGCCTTTAAAAGCGCTTGAAGATGCCAAAATTATTAAATCGTTTACCGATTAATTTTAAAACTTAACAGTAGTTACATGAAATACTTTTCTTTTATTTTCATTCTATTTTTTCTGTCATTCTCATTGTATGCACAAGATTCTGAAGTTGAATTAGAAGAAAAATCTAAGGCAGATAAAAAAGTTAAGACTGTAGTTATTCCTACCATTACATATAATAATAGTTTCGGAACTATGTTTGGAGCTATGGCATCTGGTTTTTATAAATTGAAAGCCACCGACACGATTTCTCCAATCTCGAAATCTATGTTTATTGGTACTTATAGTACAAATAAAACCTGGATGGCCATTATGCCAAATACCTTTTATTTAAATGAAGATAAACAGCGTTTAAAATTTGTATTGGGAGTGGGATCTGTAAATTTTCAAACTTATGTAGATTGGGGTGACTATTTAGAATTTTTACCAGATGATATTTTTAATGCTATAAATCCTGAAGGTGAATTTGTAGGGTATAATAATTCGTTTCAGTTTGCTTTTGCTGAGTTTGTCACCGAAGTTTATAAAAAAATATATGTAGGAGGGCATTTATTGTATTCTCATAATCTTACAGATTTTGATGTGCCCTTAAAAGAAGATGAAGAAAATAATCTATTTGGTTTTGGTTTAGCATCGGTTTACGATACTCGAGATAACCAAATGCGACCCTTAAACGGGATGAATGCAAAACTGAATACCATGCATTTTCTAACAAGTTTAGGAAGTACTGCTAATTATTCTAATATTAACATGGAGTATAATAAGTATTACCCTATGCAGGAAACAAATACATTATTGTTAAGAGGGTATGCGCAAATTGCAATTGGAGATGTACCATTTTCTGGTCAGAATGTTGTTGGTCGCGACGATTTAAGAGGGTATTCTAACGGAAAATTTAGAGCAGATCAAGTTTACGATGTGCAAACCGAGTACAGACATGCTCTAAATAAAAAGTGGGGTTATGTTGCTTTTGCTGGTGTTGCGACTGCCATAAATACGGCTAGCGATATAAGTTTAGATAATACATTGCCTGCAATAGGCGCAGGGTTACGTTACTTGGCCATACCAAAAGCGAATATTAATATTGGCTTCGATGCTGCAATTGGTCGAGACGATTGGGGTGTGTATTTTAGAATTGGTGAAGCATTTACAAGATAGTCTACTTTAAATCTTGTTTTCGATTTCTTACATATTTAACGTTAAAATTATCACATCTGTAAATTTTAGTTAGGTTAACTAGTTATTTTTCAGTAGCTTTAAGTTTAATCTAAAATTATTTATTATGGGTATTAAAAGTTTTGTAGGGTCTCGAAAGAGGCAGAGTCTAGAAGTGGAAAACGTAGCAGTTCGGGTGAGTGATTACATGAGCCGTGAATTAATTACATTTAAACCAGAGCAAACAGTAGAAGATGTAATTGATAAATTAATTACACATAAGATTTCTGGAGGTCCAGTAGTTAATGACAATTTTGAATTAATTGGAATTATATCTGAAGGAGATTGTTTGAAACAAATTAGTGATAGCAGATATTACAACATGCCAATGGAGCAACACAAAGTGGAAACACGAATGATTAGAGATGTTGAAACCATAGATGGTAATATGAATATTTTTGATGCTGCTAACAAGTTTTTAGAATCTAAACGTCGTCGTTTTCCAATCGTAATAGATGGTAAATTAGCTGGGCAAATTAGTCAAAAAGATATTTTAAAAGCTGCACTTACATTAAAAGGGCATAATTGGAAATAAAAAATTGCTTAGTCATCTCGTTTTACTAAAGCATAATAATCGCCTTCTAAAGGCAAATACCCTTGATTGTAAACAAAGTAATATGTCGTGCCCGCTTTTGTAACATATATACTTGTAAATAAATTAAAATCGAACCCTAAATTAACTAGCTTTAATTTAGTGGTTTTTGTTTTTTGTTCAGGATTTAGTTGTTCTAAAATCCGCCAATTCTTACGTAATTTATTATTTGTATTCCGGATAAGGTTTTTAGAATCTTTATTAATCTGGTTATTATAGGCATTTCTGCAATAATCGTCACAAAATTTTTTGTCCGATCGGCCTATAATTTTCTCACCACATTCTAAACACGTTTTATCCATACATCATAATTAAAATACTTTTGAAACTCCAATAGCTAATACCCAAGAATCGTAAGCATCAAAACGAAGATCATAGCCTATAGCTGCACCAAGCTCAAATTCTTTAGGTAACTCTAAACCATATTCCACTTCTCCTCTAATTAAAAATAAATCCTCTTCTGCTGCAAATTCTTCACCAATTCCAAGCATAAATGTAAAGTGCTCTCCTGGCTTGTACAATGCCATTAATGCCGGTGCAATTGGTAATTCACGTTCTAAAATTTCTATTTCTCCATCTTCAGTTTCTTCATGTACTTCATAAGATTCTAAGATAAAATCGGTGTGAAGACCAACACCCCATTTTTTATTTATCCAATAATTATAATTTAAACTTGCCATAGGTACAACAAGCCATTTTTTACCTTCTGCATGACTGCCTTGGTAAATATGAGCATGTCCAATCATGGCTCCAATTTGATGATGTTTAAATTCCCCTTCTTCAGATTCTAACTCCGTTTCGTGCTCAGCTTCATGTTCTTGTGCGTAAGTGCTATATGTTGCGAATTGTAGAAGAATTAAAAAGAATAATATATTTTTCATGGTTGGTTGATTTTGGAATAAAGTTAACTATTATTTGAATGTGCAATCCTAAAAAGGCACTAATTTTTTATCATCTAACCGCAAATATAACCGTTTTTAAACGACTACAATCGGTTGTAAGTGTGTTTAAATAGTTAATAACCGACAGTAATTTAAGTGCTTATGCAACTTTGTAACGTCTTAAAAACACTAAGACATGTATTAACTGTTTAACATTAAAATATAATATTATGAGCACACTTAGAAACAAAGTACAGTTGATTGGTAATTTAGGAAATGACCCAGAAATTATTAATTTAGAATCCGGGAACACGCTGGCAAAATTTACTCTAGCCACAAATGAAAGTTATAGAAATAAGGCTGGTGAAAAAGTCACCGATACGCAATGGCATTATATTGTAGCTTGGGGCAAAACCGCTAAAGTTGTAGAGAATTATTTAACCAAAGGAAAAGAAGTGGCCTTAGAAGGAAAGCTAACCTCTAAAAGTTACGATACTAAACAAGGAGAAAAACGATTTATTACAGAAGTTGTTTGTAACGAAATCGTGATGTTAAGTAAATAAAACATATTTCAAAGAGGATGATTTAAGTGGTCATCCTCTTTTTTATTTTATGTTTTTCTTACGTTTTTTTCGTTTCACACGATAAATTTGAAATAGCATGTATATGGTAAACAAAATAAGAATGGGTAGAATAATTACTAAATCAATTCTAGTAAATGCATCTTCTTGAGTACTCGCCCAATTCATGACCATTATTTCCCATATAATAAAGGCAAGCCAACATATACCTAGTATTATTTTAGATGATTTTTTTTTCATGATTTATGTTTTTAGTAATGGTGTTTAACACGTTGTTACAATTGTAATGACTATACTTTACTACTTCTAGGCGTCTTAAATTATAGAATAATCTAGCAGATAAAATTCATTAAATTAATGAAATATTAAATAAAATGAACAAACAGTTGATTCTTTCATAAAAAAGGTCCTAAATATTCGTTTAATTTAAATTTACACAAAATATGTATAACTATGATAGCCTTTTGGCTAACCTTTAGTATTTTTATGAAAAATATAGAAGTTAGAAAACCATGTCAGTACAACCTAAATTAACCAGATTTAATCAAAATGTATTATCTAAGTATCAGATATACAATAGTATTTTCATGACGTTACCGTTTGATTCAATTACGAAAACGGGAGTGTTATTACCTCTTTTTCATGAAACTTGTGAGAAAGGTTTTCAGAATGGTGATAATCCCACAACGATTGTTGAGTCGTTTTTTGAAAAATATCAAGCCAGACGTTCAGATGAAAGTCAAATGAATTTATTATTCAGATTCATTCAGTATATAGAAAGACAAGTTGTATTATTTGATGCTATTGAAGATGCAGCCTTCCCAGTTGTTAATAATATGGACGGGATTGGAACACTCCGTAGTTTAAAAGAAACAGCGAGTTCAGAAAACCGAACAGAACTTTTAAAACAATATCTTGAAGAGTTTAAAGTACGTATTGTACTTACTGCTCACCCAACACAGTTTTACCCAGGTTCTGTATTAGGAATTATTACCGATTTAACAAAAGCAATCCAAGAAAACGATTTGTTGTTAATAAACGATTTGTTAGCACAGTTAGGAAAAACACCGTTTTTTAAACATACTAAACCATCACCTTACGATGAAGCCATTAGCTTAATATGGTATTTAGAAAATGTGTTTTATTATTCTTTTGGATCTATTTACGATTATATTCAGCAAAATATATTCGACAATAAAGAAATAGATAACGATATTTTAAATATAGGATTTTGGCCAGGAGGAGACCGTGACGGAAACCCTTTTGTAACACCAGAAATTACACTTAAAGTGTCTGAGCGTTTAAAGCAAGCCGTATTAAAAAATTATTACCGTGATGCCCGTCGATTAAAACGTCGATTAACATTTGTTGGTGTTGAAGAACGTATTTCTTCTATAGAAGAAAAACTATACAGACACATGATAAATGTAACAGACAATACAATTATTACTGTAGACGAGCTTAAATCGGAATTAGAAGCAATTAAATCAATCTTAGAAGAGAAGCACCAATCTCTATATGCTACAGAAGTTAAGAGCTTTATTAACAAGATAAAATTATTCGGATTCCACTTTGCATCTTTAGATATCAGGCAAGATAGTCGTGCACACGATCAAGTGTTCACAGATATGGTAGATACATTAATTGCTTCTGGAAGCGATATTTTTCCGAAGAATTACAACGAATTATCTGAAGCAGAACAAGTCGCAATTTTATCTAAAGTTGAGGGCGCTGTAGATATGTCTATTTTCCAAGGGGAAGATGTCTTGAAAACGCTAAATTCTATGGTAGCGATAAAGCATATCCAAGAAACGAATGGAGAGCTTGCTGCTAACCGTTACATTATTAGTAACAACCAAACAACGTTAAACGTTATGCAGTTGTTTGCCATGTTAAAGCTTGTGGCTTTCCATGATAAGTTAACAGTAGATATCGGTCCATTATTTGAAACGATTACAGATTTAGAAAATGCGCATTTAGTAATGGAAGAGTTATATACAAATCCAGCGTACAGTGCACACTTAAAATCTAGAGGAAATAAACAAACCATTATGTTAGGGTTCTCAGACGGAACTAAAGATGGTGGATACTTAATGGCAAACTGGGCTATTTTTAAAGCAAAAGAACGTTTAACAGAAATATCTAGAAAATATGATGTAACCGTATTGTTCTTTGATGGACGTGGTGGACCTCCTGCACGTGGTGGTGGAAAAACACACCAGTTTTATGCATCTCTAGGGCCAACAATCGAAGATAAAGAAGTTCAACTTACTGTTCAAGGACAAACTATCAGTTCTAATTTTGGAACTTTAGATTCCTCTCAATATAATTTAGAACAATTAATTAGTTCAGGAATTTATAATCGCTTAAACGATACAAATACAGCAATGACGTCTGACTGTAGAGAAGTTATGGACGATTTAGCCGAAATTAGTTATAATACTTATGTAGACTTTAAGAATCACCCCATGTTTGTGCCTTATTTAGAACGTATGAGTACGTTAAAATATTACGCCAAAACAAATATTGGTAGCCGACCTTCTAAACGAGGTAAAGCAGAGGGATTAGTTTTTGAAGATTTAAGAGCCATTCCATTTGTTGGATCTTGGAGTCAGTTAAAACAAAATGTTCCTGGATTTTTTGGTGTAGGTACAGCATTAAAGAAATACGACGAAGCAGGTGAATTTGATAAAGTAAAAGCACTTTATAATTCTTCTAGTTTCTTTAAAACATTAATAGAAAACAGTATGATGTCTTTATCTAAATCGTTCTTCGATTTAACTAAATACATGGCAGAAGATCCTGAGTTTGGAGAATTCTGGGAAATTATTCATGCTGAATATTTACTAACTAAACGTTTATTATTACAGCTTACTGGATATGAAAAACTAATGCAAGAAGAGCCAGCAGGTAAGGCTTCTATTGAAATTAGAGAATCTATGGTATTGCCTTTATTAACCATTCAGCAGTTCGCTTTAAGAAAAATTCAAGAGTTAGAAAAAGCAGAAGTAAGAGACGAAGAGCAAATTAAAATTTACGAAAGTTTAGTAACACGTTCTTTATTTGGAAATATTAATGCAAGTAGAAACTCGGCTTAAAAAGCTTTGTTATATATAAAACAGAAAAGCCTCAAAATTTTAATTTTGAGGCTTTTCTTATATTTTAATATCCATTATGCAACTTTCTGAAGTAAATCGAAACACGGACACTTACTACAGCGTTTCTTTTCAGACTTTAAATATTTATCGCAACATTTGGTTTTACACTTGTTGGATACTTTAATTCCTGAGTTAAGCAAAATAGATTTTGCTTTTTTGTCTTCTTTCTTTTTATATTTTTTGTCTTTTTTCTTGCCCAAAACAAATGTAACTAATGGTTTAGGCTTCAAAAATAATTATTTTTACTTAATCTAAATAAGATTAATTGTTAAAATTTACTCAGGACTAATAGTCGAGGCTGTACTTACAGTTAATTGATTTATATCTCTATCGAATAAATATAAACCACCTTTATCGTCGCCAATTAAGTTAATCTTATCTAAAATGGTTCTAGCCATTGCTTCTTCCTCAATTTGTTCAGACACATACCATTGTAAGAA
Organism: Formosa agariphila KMM 3901; assembly: GCF_000723205.1. NCBI lineage: Bacteria > Pseudomonadati > Bacteroidota > Flavobacteriia > Flavobacteriales > Flavobacteriaceae > Formosa > Formosa agariphila. Next base: position 141,821 of record NZ_HG315671.1, read on the forward strand.
GTTGTGAGTTGCGTAATCTTTTTGTTCTAAAGAGATGTGCACAAGTTCGTTGATACTTTCACTTACAAAAACTTCATGCTTAAATAACATTTCGAACATTTCTTTAAATGATGTGAAGGTTACATTAGGTGCTTTCAGTTCTGAGATAAACGCGTGTCCACCACGTTCGTTAATAAACTTGACTAATTTTAGCATGTGTTCGCGCTCTTCATCAGACTGCTTATACATAAAATTAGATATTCCTTCTAAACCTTTTACTTCAGCCCAACAAGCCATGGCTAAATATATTTGAGAAGATTCTGCTTCAATTCGTATTTGCTTATTTAGTACTTCTTCTATTTTTTTTGATAACATATGCTTTCTGTTTTTTATCAAAGTTATAGATAAATGAAGTCATTTTTAAATTAAAATTCTTAATATTTTGCTTTTTTAGGCATTCTAAATAAGCTGATTTGCTTGGTGTAAAAGGTTATACGAATTCCAAATAGTAAAATAATACCGCCAATTACCATCTGTAGTGTAATGGTTTCATCTAGAAAAACCCAAGCTAAAATTGAAGCCAAAATGGCTTGACCTAATAAACTAACCGATACTCTAGTTGCTCGCATATGCTTTGTCGCGAAACTAATAAGTAACCAAGCAAGAAGTTGACACACTAAGCCTTGAATCACTAAAACTAACCAACCCATACTAGAAAAACCAGAAAAAGGTTCTCCCATAGCAAAACTAATTATTCCTAATGCAATTGCAGAGGACACCACACTAATAGTCATAAACGTTAATACATCGGTTTCTTCTAAAACAAACTTACTGGTTAGCATATATACGGCATACAGCATACCTGACAGGATAGCAAAAAAGAAGGCGATATCGAAATCGAGATTAATAAAAAATTGAAAGCCCACTAAGGTTACCATTCCAATTATAGCGATTATTGTTCCAATCCAAAAATTACGTCTGGGTTTGTCTTTCAAAAATAAAAAGGCTCCAATGCCTACCCAAACAGGCGATAAGTTTGTAAGAAGTGTTGCTTGTGTGGCCGTTGATTCTTGAATAGCAATATTCCAAACACCCACATCTAAGCCAAAAACTACACCACAGAGCGATGCTAATAATAGCATTTTGGTAGACGGAATTTTTAGCTGTTTAGTAATTAAAACATAAGGCAAGATAATTGCTGAAGCAATGGCCATTCTATAAAACGCAGAGATTAACCCAGGAGTTAAACTTAAACGCACTAAAACAGGGAAAATAGAAATACAAATGATGCCTACAACGAGAGCAATTCTAGGTTTTGTCATATGAAAACAAGTTTAAAAACCGGCAAAAATAGGCAATTAATGGATTGAAAAAGGATATAAATAACCTCTTAAATAATTTTCCTAAAAATAAAGTTCCTGCGCTAGTCTAAACGTGTTGGTATGTGCTTCTACTATTGTTTTAATTTCTGGCGAATATCCGCCACCCATACTACACATAACAGGAATTGCATGGTGTTTACAGGTTTCTAATACAAAGCGGTCTCGTGTTTTACAGCCTTCAGTTGTAAGTGCTAGTTTTCCTAATTTATCTGAAGCTATAACATCTACGCCACACAAATAAAAAATGAAATCTGGTCGATGCTCAGTAATCAGTTTGGGTAACGTTTGTCTTAGAATTTTTAAATAGGTAGAATCATTTGTGTTATCTTCTAATTCAATATCCAAATCGCTGTGTTCCTTCTCAAACGGATAATTGTTTTTGGCATGCATAGAAAAAGTAAATACACGGGGTTCGTCTCGAAAAATTTCTGCAGTTCCGTTACCTTGATGCACATCTAAATCTACAATTAATATACGTTTAGCTAAATTTTTGTCCAATAAGTGTTTGGCAGCAATAGCTTGGTCGTTTAGCATGCAAAAGCCTTCGCCTCGATTCGAGTAGGCGTGATGTGTACCTCCAGCAATGTTCATGGCAATACCATATTGTAATGCATATGCTGTGGCTTGTATTGTACCCGAGGCAATACAAATTTCACGTGCTATTAAACGTTTGCTTAATAAAAAACCAATTTTAAGCGCAGCCTGATGATTGAGTGTTAGGTTTAATAAATCGTAAAAATATTCCGCATCATGAACCTCTAAGATTTGCTTGTGATTTTGCAATAGTTCTGGTTCAAAGAAATTTTCTGCTGTACACGTCCCTTCATACACTAACTGCAATTGTAAAAGTTCATATTTTTCCATAGGAAAACGATGCCCTTTTTTTAGTGGATGATTGTAATACGGATGATAAGCAATCTTTAGCATACTATTTATGAAGCTTTAATTGTATGCGTTTTCTTGAAACATCAACCTCTAGAACCTTGACTATAATTTGCTGATGCAAACTAACATGCTCACTCACATCGCTCACAAAGGCATCGGCTAAATTCGAAATATGAATCAAGCCACTTTCTTTAATTCCGATGTCTACAAAACATCCGAAATTGGTAATGTTATTTACAATTCCAGGAAGTAATTGCCCTTCGCTTACATCGGCAATGGTTTTAATATCTTGATTAAACGTAAAGACTTTGGCTTGTTGCCTGATGTCTAGTCCAGGTTTTTCTAATTCTTTAATAATGTCTTGTAAGGTTGGTAAACCAACAGTTTCAGAACAGTATTTTTTAAGATTAATTTTTTGAAGTAATGCCGAGTTCCCAATTAATTCTGAAATGCTTTTACCAGAATCTTTTGCCATGTTCTGAATTAAAGCATAGCGTTCTGGATGTACAGCAGAATCGTCTAACGGGTTTTTAGCATCTTTAATTCTTAAAAACCCAGCACCTTGTTCAAATGCTTTGTCGCCTAAGCGCGGTACTTTTTTAATGGCTGTTCGTGTTGAAAATGCACCGTGTTCCGTCCTATAATTCACGATATTTTCGGCTAATTTTGGTCCGATTCCTGAAACATAACTCAATAGGGACGTACTTGCTGTATTGACATTTACTCCAACTGAATTCACACAGTTTTCAACCACTAAATCTAAACTACTTTTTAGTTTAGATTGGTCGACATCGTGCTGATATTGCCCTACACCAATAGATTTAGCATCAATTTTAACGAGTTCGGCTAAAGGGTCTTGTAAACGCCTACCAATAGAAACCGAACCTCTTACCGTGACATCGTAATTTGGAAATTCGTCTCGTGCAATTTTAGAAGCGGAATAGATAGAGGCTCCAGCTTCGCTAACTACAAACACTTGAATATCGGTTTTAAAATGAATACGACGAATTAAGGTTTCTGTTTCTCTAGAAGCTGTTCCGTTCCCAATCGCAATGGCTTCAATTTTATAGGCTTCAACCATAGTGCTGATTTTCTTTATAGCTCCAGCGGCATCGTTTTTAGGCGGATGCGGATAAATGGTTTCGTTATATTTTAAATCACCTTGAGCATCTAAACACACAATTTTACAACCGGTTCTAAAACCCGGGTCTATGGCTAATACCCGTTTTTGTCCTAAAGGCGAACCTAAAAGCAATTGTTTTAAGTTTTTTGCAAATACCTGTATAGCCGATTCGTCTGCTTTATCTTTTGCTTTTTGAAGTGCTTCATTAGTTAATGCAGGTAACAATAAACGCTTGTAAGCATCTTTTATAGCTGTAGCAATTTCAGTTGAGCAAGCATTATTAGAACGTATAATACGGTCTTCCATTTTGTTTAAAGCGGCTTCATCATCAATTGCAATTTTTACACGAATAAAACCTTCTTTTTCAGCTCTTAAAATGGCTAATAAGCGGTGTGATGGAATACGGCTTAAGGCTTCGGTCCAGTCAAAATAGTCTTTATACTTTTGAGCTTTTTCATTTGTGCTGAGCGAAGTCGAGGCATCAGCCTTTGTTTTTACAACTTTCGTTGAAATGGTTGCATAGCGTTCTAGTTGATAACGAATATTATTTCTAATTTCGCTACGTTCATTAATCCATTCAGCAATAATATGACGTGCGCCTTCCAGAGCATCTTCTACAGAAACTACATCACCTTTTACATACTTAAATGCGATAGATTCCACATCGTTCGCATTCTGGCTCATGATAATTTTAGCCAAAGGTTCTAAGCCCAATTGTCTTGCTTTTTCAGCTTTGGTTTTTCTGCTTTTTTTGAATGGTAGATAGATATCTTCGAGTGTAATTAAATCGGTAGTCGATTCAATTTTTTTCTGAAGTTCAGACGTTAAAACGGCTTGGTCTTCAAGCGCTTTTAGAATGGTTATTTTTCGTTTTTCGAGTGTTTCGAAAACCTCTTTATATTTTACAATATCTGCAATTTGTACTTCATCTAAATTCCCGGTGAGTTCTTTTCTATAACGCGAAATAAACGGAATGGTACAATCTTCTTGTAACAGTTTTAAAGTGTTTTTTATAGCAGTTTCAGGAAGTCGGGTTTGGGAGATGATGTATTGTAAAATAGACATGTTTAGATTTTAAAAAGGATTGTAAATATAAGGATGTTCGTTAGAAAAAGGGAGTCATAACTAGAAATAAAAAGACCTCTCAAATATAAACTTGAGAGGTCTTTTACAATATAATTTAGGACAAAAAAGCTTAGTTCACAAAATAGTCAACTTCAAATTTTGCCATAGTCGCCATACGACCTTTGTTTAAATTTAGAACGCCATTTACTACAGAGTAATTATCTGCCACTTCTAGAACTTGCATAAATTCATTTTCAATAGCCATATTTGGACAAGCCATCATGGTGTGCATCATTTTAGAGAATTTAATTCTGTTACCTTCTAACAGTTCGAACTCGCCTCCAAAACCATTACAGCTTGTGTTTCCGCTAACACGATTGTCTGCTGTGCCCAATATTAAATAAGGTTGTTTAGGTGCATTTTCAATAGATTTACCTCTAAGTTCAACTAACTTCCAAGGCAAGTTTTTTAAAGTGTCTACGCCTTGTTGTTTTAAAATGTATTTATCGGCTAAATCTCCGGTGATTTTCTTTCCACTCAAATCTAAATGTGTAAGCGTATGTTCTCCAACAAAATAATCCTGAGATGCTTCGTCCGTTTTTAAAGACACCGTATTTCCCGCTTTATTCCAAGAAAAGGAACCGTTTTCGGTGTAAACATCTGTCGATTTACCTAGATACTGCGTTTTCTTCGTAAAGGTTAAATCGTCGTTTAGGGAAATTACGGTTTTAATACCTTCGCAATCTGCACATGGTGTTGTTCCTACATACGTACCATTCCAATCTAAACTCGTCATACTATTATCCCCGTTAACAGACGTTTCTTTGTTGCTTTTACAACTTACAATTAGAACCGCAATCATTACTATTGGTAATATTTTTTTCATCATTTTATTCAAATTTAAAAGTGTTCGATACTGAAAAAAACTAGCTAATTTGTAATCCGTTAGTTACTCCTTTTTCATCTGGATTAACAAATACTAATTTGCCTTCGGCAGTTTCAGTCATTAAAATCATACCTTCACTATCCACACCACGTAGTGCTCTTGGTGCTAAGTTTACCAATACAGTCACACGTTTTCCAATAACTTCTTCTGGGGTAAAACTTTCAGCAATTCCAGAAACAATTGTTCTTACGTCTAAACCGGTATCAACTTTTAAAACCAGTAGTTTTTTAGCTTTCGGCATTTTCTCTGCTTCTAAAATCGTGCCAACGCGTAAATCTAATTTAGAGAAGTCATCGAATGTAATAGTATCTTTTTGAGGTTCAGTGACTTTGTTTGCCGCTTCGTTAGCTTTTTTACTTGCGATTAATTTATCTAATTGTTTCTGTATGGTGTCGTCTTCAATTTTAGCAAATAATAATTCAGCTTTTCCAATTTGATGATTAGCAGGAAGTAATACCTCTTTAGTAGCAATACTATCCCAAGTATTTTCATCTGAAATATTTAAAATCCCCTTTAATTTAGCTGAAGTAAATGGTAAATACGGTTCGCAAAGTGTTGCTAATCCTGAAGCAATTTGAAGCGCAACGAACATAATGGTTTGTGTACGAGCTTCGTCTACCTTTATCATTTTCCAAGGCTCTTCGTCGGCTAAATATTTGTTTCCAAGTCGAGCTAAATTCATTAATTCCTGACTTCCTTCACGGAATCTGTAACGTTCTATAGAACTTGAAATTACAGAAGGATATGCTTTTAACGCGGCTAATGTTTCTTCGTCTACTTGAGAGAATTCGCCTGGTGTTGGAATCACACCGTTGTAATATTTATTAGTTAAAACAACTACGCGGTTAATAAAATTTCCAAAAATAGCAACCAATTCATTGTTATTTCTAGCTTGGAAATCTTTCCATGTAAAGTCGTTATCTTTAGTTTCTGGAGCATTTGCTGTTAACGCATAACGCAACACATCTTGCTGCCCAGGGAAATCTTCTAAATACTCTGGTAACCAAACGGCCCAGTTTTTAGAAGTCGATAATTTATTACCCTCTAAGTTTAAAAATTCGTTTGCTGGTACATTTTCTGGAAGAATATATGAGCCTTCAGCTTTTAACATTGCAGGGAAAATAATACAGTGAAACACAATATTATCTTTACCAATAAAATGCACTAAAGTAGTGTCTTCATCTTTCCAATACGGTTCCCAATCTTTGCCCTCGCGAGCGGCCCATTCTTTGGTTGAAGATATGTATCCAATCGGAGCATCGAACCAAACGTAAAGTACTTTTCCATCGGCACCTTCTACAGGAACAGGAATACCCCAATCTAAATCACGAGTTACGGCACGCGGACGTAAACCATCGTCGATCCAAGATTTTACTTGACCGTAAACATTAGGTTTCCAATCTTTTTTATGACCTTTTAAAATCCATTCTTTTAAAAAGTCTTCGTGCTTATCTAAAGGTAAAAACCAGTGCTTCGTTTGTTTTAAAGTCGGTACATTTCCTGTAATAGCCGATTTCGGATTAATCAAATCTGTTGCATTTAAGCTGCTTCCACATTTTTCGCATTGATCGCCATACGCTTCTTCGTTGCCACATTTTGGGCAAGTACCCGTAACAAAACGGTCTGCTAGAAACTGATTCGCTTCTTCGTCGTATAACTGCTCGGTGATTTCTTCGGTAAATTCACCTTTATCATATAAGGTAGTAAAGAATTCTGAAGCGGTATCGTGATGAATTTTAGCTGAAGTTCGAGAGTAATTATCGAAAGAGACACCAAAATCTTCGAACGATGTTTTTATAATCGCATGATATTTATCTACAATATCCTGAGGGGTTACACCTTCTTTTTTCGCTTTAATAGTGATTGGAACACCATGTTCGTCACTTCCACAAATAAAAAGAACGTCGTTTCCTGTTAATCGTAAATATCGAGCGTAAATATCGGCAGGTACATAAACACCGGCTAAATGGCCAATGTGTATTGGTCCGTTGGTGTAAGGCAACGCTGCTGTAATGGTATATCTTTTAGACATGTTTCGTTTTTGTTTTAAAGGCACAAAAGTACGCATTTCATTAACCATTTAGAAAAAAAATGTATTTTTACAAAAAGCGCATTTTATGTCGAATATCAGAGTATTTTTAGTCTTATCTTTTATTATTTTCAGTTTAAATATTAGTCCTGTAATGGCTCAAAAATCTATAAGTCAATCCTTAGTGAAATCTCCTAAAACATATATTAAACCACCATTTTTAAAAGCTGGTGATACTGTAGCTATTGTTGCGCCTTCGGGAGTCTTAAAAAACAGGTACGACGAATTGGAACGTTCTAAAGAATTATTAGAAAGTTGGGGTTTGCATACTGTGGTAGGTGAAAATGTATTTGCACAAAACGGACATTTTGCAGGTACCGATAAACAACGTGCTTCAGATTTTCAAATCGCTTTAGATGATCCTAAAATTAAAGCCATTTGGTGTGCACGAGGTGGTTACGGTACGGTTAGAATGATTGATTTGTTAGATTATTCGAAATTTAAATTAAATCCGAAATGGGTAATTGGGTATTCCGATATTACAGCAATTCATAATCAGATTCATAATTTAGGTTACGAATCTATGCATGCCATGATGTGCGTGAGTTTACCTCAAAATTTATCGGATATTCCTGAAACCATCTCGACATTTAAAGATGCAATTTTCGGAAAACCATTGTCTTATACTTTAAAAGGGTCAAGTTATAATAAACCTGGGATGGTTACTGCTCCAATGGCTGGAGGTAATTTAACATTATTGCATACGATGCTTGGTTCAGAAACGAGTATTGATACGTCTGGAGAAATACTCTTTATTGAAGAAATTGGAGAATATGCCTACCATATAGATCGCATGTTACAAAGTTTAAAACGTGCTGGATATTTTGAACATTGTAAGGGAATTGTTGTTGGAGATATGAGTAAAGTGCGAAAAAACACGACCGAATTCGGACGAACAATTGATGAAATTATTCTTGATGTGGTTGCCGAATATGATTTTCCTGTAGCGTTTAATATGCCTGCTGGACATGAAAAAGATAACCGTGCTTTAATTTTTGGAAGTACAGTAACATTAAAAGTCGAAAAAAGTGGATCGACTTTAGTGTTTAAGGAATAGGTTTGAAACTAGCTTATAGCGTCACTTAGGTTGAGTCTTTAATTAGAATGTATTGGTGTCGTCATGCCGCATTGGTTTTCGGTATCTCATGCGAGAGAGTTGTTTCTAATTTTAATGTGATTCTGAAACGAGTTCAGAATGACGTATTGAAAAATATAAATAATTTCTAGAAAAGAAATACAAAATTCAATTCTCAATTTATTATTGCAACGTATTCTCCCATGTTAATGGTATATCTAGAAGTAACGATATACGAGGTGACCGATAGCGGAATGAATAAAACAGCTATAGAAGATTCAGAACATGTTTCTTTCACTAACTTGGTTCTGGATAACCCAAACGCATTCCATTCCTAAAGCACTTTGAATAGTTAATAGAGCTTTCGCTGAAAAATAGAGAATACAAAACTCCCCAGTACATATAGTCCAACATCAATCCAATCTGCAGTGTATCTCGGGTTTGATTGAGGTAGCCACCATTCAAATATTACGGCATAGAAAAGTGTTAATAAAACAATAGATAATACTGGAAGGTATATGTTTTGATCTGCTTTTATAAAGCGAACACCAATCAAGCAAAAGGATAAAACGAGCGGCATACACAAAGCATCATTCACATAAAAACGAATCCATTTTGGGAGGTGTAAGTCGAAGAGGCTTGAGAGGTAGATAAAACTCGCAACAGCCAAAAACATTAAAAACACAGGATGTTTTATTATTTTCATGCGGCTAGGAACGTAAATAACCAAGCGAAAAATGCACCAATTGCCATAACAATTATAACTATTGAACTCGAAATATGAGCCCCTACCCGTACTAACGGGTTTTCACTCTTTTTACCAGATTCTATCCAAGATGGCGACGTTTGCTTTCGTGTTTCTTCCCGTTCTGTTCGTTTCTTTTCTTGTGCTTCATGAGCCAGTTCGCGACGTTTTTTATAAGACAATAGGGTGCCACAGTTCGAACAATGGTCTGCATTGGTATTGTATATACCACAATTCGGACATTTTATTTGAACAGTACCACCCATATAATTTTGTTTTAATTTATAGTGTTTCTTTTAGCCATTTAAAAAACTCATGTTGCCAAACTAAAGCATTCTGAGGTTGTAACACCCAATGGTTTTCTTCTGGCAAATACAATAATTTACTCTTAATATCTCTCATTTGCGCCGCTTGAAATGCTGCTAAACCTTGTTCGATTGGTACACGGTAATCTTTACCACCTTGGATAATTAAAATAGGCGTGTCCCATTTATCTACATGCGTTACTGGGTTAAATTCGTTAAATGCTTTTTGAGCTGTTGTGTTTGATTTGTCCCAATAGTTTCCACCAAAATCATGGTTTACAAAGAATAATTCTTCTGTAGTTCCTGCCATTGATCGTGTGTCGAAAACACCGTCGTGAGCGATAAAAGATTTAAAGCGTTTGTTGTGAATTCCGGCTAAATAAAACACCGAATAGCCACCATAACTTGCACCAATAGCGCCAAGTCTATCATTATCTACATACGATTCTTTGGCAACATCGTCTATAGCCGAAAGGTAATCGTCCATAACTTGTCCACCCCAATCTTTACTAATGGCTTCGTTCCATGCTACACCGTGTCCTGGCATTCCTCTTCGGTTAGGCGCTACAATAATATAGCCTTGAGACGCCATAAGTTGGAAATTCCAACGGTACGAGTAAAATTGTGATAATGGAGATTGTGGTCCGCCTTGAGCGTATAATAATGTTGGATATTTTTTAGTCGCATCGAAATTTGGAGGTAAAATTACCCAAACTAACATTTGCTTATTATCGGTAGTTGTAACGTAACGTTTTTCAACTTTCGGTAAATCTAAACTGTTGTAAAAATCATCGTTTACGGTAGATAATTGTTTAAAAGATTTGTCTTTTAACTGAAATTCATAAATTTCACTAGCGTGATTCATATCGCCACGCGTTACAATAAGTTTGTCATCTAGTTCGGCAACAATGCCACGGATATCAAATTCACCTTCAGATAATTGTTGTACTCGTGGAGCAATTCGTTTTTTACCTGGATAATTCACTGTAAATAACTGAATCGTTCCATCTACTGCAGCTGTAAAATATAATCTAGAGCCATCGTTACTCCAAGTAAAACTATTTACAGTACCGTCCCATTGTTGCGTTAAATTTTGTTTAACGCCATGTTCTAAAACAATAATATCGTTTTTGTCGCTTTCGTAACCATCGGTTTTCATTTGCAACCAGGCTAAACCTCCTGTTTTTGCAAATGCAGGATTGGTGTCGTATCCCTTGTTTCCTTCAGTAATATTTGTTGTGGTTTTAGTTGCAATATCGTATTTGTAAATATCGGTATTGGTACTTGTCGCGTATGCTTTTCCTTTTAATTTTTTACTAACGTAGTAAATGCTTTTGCTGTCTGGTGCCCAGATATAATCTTCGTCGCCACCAAATGGACGTTGTGGAGAATAATAAGGTTCGTTAGGCATAATGTCGATTGCGGTGTCATCATCGGTATCTACTTTCTTATAAAATACATGTTCGTAAGTCCCATCGCTCCAAGTATCCCAATGGCGATTGTCTAAATCTGTAAATACATAAGCATCAGCTTTATCTAGATTTTTGTATATATCTTTAGCTTTTACATCTTCTAAATGCTCGGCCTTATGAAATAATTTAAAAGCACCATCTGCCGAGATATTTTTATCTAAAACAGCCACATCATCTTTTTCAATTTTAACTGCAGTTCCGCCGTTAATTGGTAATTTATAATATGTAGTGTCGAAATTATTGTTTTCGATATTCGGAATTTTTACACTATAAAAAATTTGAGAGGCATCTTCAGAAATTCCTATAACGCCAATACGTTTTACGCTCCACAGTAATTCAGGGTTCATGACTTGCTGAGCAATTGATGAGTTACTTGTAATCAAGACTAATAAGATTAAAATTATTTTTTTCATTTACTGCTAATTAAGACCTCCAAAGATACTGATTTAGGGCTGTTTCACCTCTTAAATTTATATAAAGTGCATGGATTCACCTATAATAGTATTGCTGATTACTCTGTTGTATTACTTAATGTTTGAAATACTAAAATTATAGATTGCTTCTTGCAAATTATAATTCAAAAGGATAAATTATTAACTTGTAAGATGAAATCTATTAGAAAATTTTATCATGGCAGACCACAATAGATTAGGAACGTTAGGCGAGGAAGAAGCTGTACATTATTTGTTGAAAAAAGGGTATCACATTTTAGAGCGTAATTACCGCTACCAAAGAGCTGAGGTTGATATCTTGGCGATGAAGGAAAATATACTTGCTGTAGTTGAGGTTAAAACCCGATCAACGTCTGTGTTCGGAAATCCACAAGATTTTGTGAAACCAAAACAGATTCAGCGCTTGGTTACTGCAGTAGATGCTTATGTAACGTCGAACAACTTAGATGTTGATGTACGTTTCGATATTATAGCCATTATAAACTCGAAAGATGGATTGAAAATTGAACATTTAGAAGATGCTTTTTATCATTTTTAAGTGTATTCTTCAGTATAAAATTCAATGAAATATATTAGATTATTTAGCTCATAAAAAAAAATATTAAATATGAAACTTGTTGTATTAGACGGATATACGTTAAACCCTGGCGATTTAAGTTGGGATGCATTAAAAGCCTTAACAGATGTAACGATTTACGACCGCACAGACACAGATACAGACGCGATAGTTAAAGCCATAGGAGATGCCGAGGCTGTAATTACTAACAAAGTACCAATACAAAAGGCGGTTCTTGATCAATTACCTCAATTAAAATATATTGGTGTTACTGCCACAGGTTATAATATTATAGATATAGAAGCAGCCAAAAACCAGGACGTAACAGTTACTAATGTTCCTGCGTATAGCACAGCTTCTGTTGCACAATTTACTATGGCTTTATTGTTAGAGCTTTGTCATCATGTGGGAGACCACAGTACCGCTGTGCATTCCGGACAGTGGCAAAACTCTAAAGATTTTACATTTTGGAATAGTCCGTTAATTGAATTAGAAGGAAAAACTATGGGTATCATCGGATTTGGGCAAATTGGAAAAGCAACTGCCGCTTTAGCTCAGGCTTTTGGCTTAAATATCCTGGTTTTTAACAGAACTGTTTATCCGGAATACGAAACAGAAACCTGTCGGTTTGTTGAATTAAATGAATTATTGAAAACCTCCGATGTTGTTAGTTTACATTGCCCTATGACGGATGATACAGCTGGACTTATTGATGCTGAAACAATTTCTAAAATGAAATCGAGTGCATTTATCATTAACACATCTCGTGGCGGATTGGTTGTGGAAGCAGATTTAGCTGAAGCTTTAAATTCTGATAAAATTGCTGGTGCAGCAGTAGATGTTGTTTCTGCCGAACCTATTGCAAAAGATAATCCGCTTTTAGGAGCTAAAAACTGTATTATTACTCCACATATTGCTTGGGCTCCTCTTGAAGCACGAACACGATGTATGCAGATTGCTGTAAATAATGTTGAAGCCTTTTTAAAAGGCGAATTGGTAAATGTTGTGTCTTAAATTAGACACAACATTTAAAAGATAACTCTCTTATTTTTTAGTTTTTAAAAACGAAATCAATTCTTCAACATCGTCTGGTTTCGCTATTATTTTTTTGTCTTTATCTAACACAAAAAACGAAGGTGTTCCTGCAACACCGTAAGCAATTGGAATTGGATTTTCCCATTTCCCATACCCGTAAATCTGAGTAAATTCTGGGTAATCTGCTATTGTTTTTTCCCAATTTGGGCGTTCGTCTTCCAGTCCAATTGCTAGCACTTGTATGTTGTTTTTGTCACTCATATACGATTTCAATACAGGAAGTTCTGTTAAACAGTGCGAACACGTGCTGCTCCAAAATGTAACTATATAATAATCCTTTCCTTTAAGCTGGCTAAGTTTTGTGCTACCAAGTTTAGAAGGCCAAGAGAAATCTGGAGCTACAGCGCCAATTGCAGTATTTTGAAATGCTTTCATATCTGATATTAACAACTCATCCTTTACAGGGTCTAGCAATTGTTCTAAATATTCTGAAGCAATATAATTAGCAACCTCTTCATTGTTGCGGTTTTTAAATTGATTCCATGACACTTCCAAAATGGATTTTTGAATCATCTTTTCTTTTGATGTAACACGAACAACATCATCTATATTTCTTTTGTACGATGCGTTTTCATTGCGTTTATCAACAAAAATGAAGATGTATTTTAAAGCAGAATCTATTAAGAGATCAGAATTTTGTAATGTTGGATTACTAAAATTGATGGAGTCAAAATACTTTGATTTATAATTGTTGAAATATGTTTGAGCATCTTCATAAGAGGTTGGAATATATGGTTTCTCAGCTTTAATAAACTCATATGCTAACATTCCTTTAGAATCTGCTTCGGCTTTATCTTGAATCGCTTTTAATTCAGAAATACATTCTGCATATTCCGCTTTATCTTGGTTAGATTTGCCATAAAACGTATTGATTTTATTTTTAGCTGCAAGCATCTCACGTCTGTAATTGCTTAGCAGTTTGTTTTCCTTCGAAAGATTGTAAGTTGCTCCATGTTCTAGGTCGTATTTAAATACAATATCTTCGTTATTGTAAATAAAATTAAAGTTGTATTGGTCTTGTGGTAAAGCATATACTAATTGATACATGCCTGGCTTTAATGATGCGTCTAGATTTAATTCGAAATGACCATTAACAATATCTGCATTGTCTATATACAAGCTGTTCGATGGCTCCAGTTTGTACAAAATAGCAGCTTTAAATTGGTCTGCGGGTGAAAATGTTCCCGATATTTTATGTTGGGCCAACAGTAACGTTGGAAGTAAAAAAAAGGCAATTAATAAATTTTTCATGTGTTTTATGTTAAAATAGGTTGTAAAGCAAGTAAGGCTTGTTTTACAGTTTTAATGTGGTCGAAAGTTAAAAGTAAACGCAATCCTGCACGTGTTTGTTTTTCTTTCATTTTACAGGCTTTTGGATTAGATTGTACAAACTTTAATACGTTTGTAAAATTGGCACTTTGGTAGAACGAGCTTTGTTGGTCGCTAACAAAATAACCAATCATTTTGCCTTGTTTCATGACTAGCTTTTCTAATCCAATAGTTGTCGCTAACCATTTTACGCGAACACTATTTAATAAATCTACAACTTGTGTTGGTAATTCCCCAAAGCGGTCGATTAATTCTTTTTCGAAAGTTTTTAATTCGTCTTCGGTTTTTAACTGATTTAGTTGTGTATATAGGTTTAAACGTTCGGCAATATTGTTTACATAATCGTCAGGGAATAGCAACTCGAAATCGGTATCTATAGTGATGTCTTTAACGTATTCCTTAGGCTTGCCTTCCGTGTCTGGATATAAATCTTTAAACTCATTTTCTTTAAGTTCTTCAATCGCTTCATTTAAAATTTTCTGATAGGTGTCGAATCCAATATCGTTTATAAAGCCACTTTGTTCTCCTCCTAATAAATCTCCAGCGCCACGAATTTCTAAATCTTTCATCGCGATGTTAAATCCGCTTCCTAATTCTGTAAATTGTTCCAGAGCTGTAATACGTTTTCTCGCATCGGCAGTCATGGCAGAATAATCAGGGGTTATAAAATAACAGAATGCTTTTTTATTACTTCTACCCACACGGCCACGCATTTGGTGCAAGTCGCTCAACCCAAAATTATTGGCGTTATTTATAAAAATAGTATTGGCATTTGGTACGTCTAATCCGCTTTCCACAATGGTTGTGCTGACTAGTACATCGAAGTCACCATTCATAAAAGCTAACATCAAATTTTCTAGTTTTTTACCATCCATTTGTCCGTGACCAATACCTACTTTGGCATCGGGAACTAGACGCTGAATTAAACCAGCAACCTCCTTAATATTTTCAATACGATTATGAATGAAATATATCTGTCCGCCACGCTGAATTTCGTAACTCACAGCATCACGTATGGTTTCTTCTTCAAAGCGAATTACATTACTTTCAATAGGATAACGGTTTGGCGGTGGCGTGGTAATGACCGATAAATCTCGCGCTGCCATTAAGCTAAATTGAAGCGTTCTCGGGATAGGTGTAGCGGTTAATGTAAGCACGTCTACATTATCTTTTAAGGTCTTTAGTTTTTCTTTCACTGCGACTCCAAATTTCTGTTCTTCATCGACAATTAATAATCCTAAATTTTTAAATACTACACTTTTGTTGGCGAGCTGATGCGTCCCAATAATAATATCGACATGCCCTTTTTCTAAACGTTCTAAAGTGTCACGTTTTTCCTTTGCTGTTCTAAATCGGTTCACATAATCGACCGTGACAGGAAAATCTTTTAAACGTTCGCTAAAGGTTTTATGATGCTGATAGGCTAAAATGGTTGTAGGCACCAAAACGGCCACTTGTTTACCGTTATCTACCGCTTTAAAGGCGGCACGAATAGCAACTTCTGTTTTCCCGAATCCAACGTCTCCACAAACCAATCGGTCCATGGGGCGCTCGCTTTCCATGTCGTTTTTAATATCGGCAGTCGAAGTACTTTGGTCTGGCGTATCTTCGTAAATAAAGGATGCTTCTAATTCGTGCTGTAAATGGCTATCTGGATTGTATTGATATCCTTTTTCAAGCTTTCTTTTAGCGTATAATTTTATCAAGTTAAAGGCAACTTCTTTAACTCTCGTTTTTGTTTTTTGTTTTAAAACTTTCCAGGCGTTACTTCCCAGTTTATGAATTTTAGGCGGCTTACCATCTTTACCATTAAACTTGGTAATTTTATGTAGCGCGTGTATGCTTAAATATAAAATATCGCGTTCGCCATAAATTAGTTTTATTGCTTCTTGTTTTTTGCCTTCTACGTCTATTTTTTGCAGACCACCAAAACGTCCAACTCCATGATCGATATGTGTTACATAATCTCCAATTTCCAGATTAGTAAGCTCTTTTAGCGTGATAGATTGCTTTTTAGCATACCCGTTTTTAAGACTGAATTTATGATAACGCTCAAAGATTTGATGATCGGTGTAGCACAGCACTTTGTTGGTGTGGTCTATAAATCCTTGATGTAAAGACAGTACTATGGTTTGATAGGAAACACCTTGCTCAATATCGTTGAATATATCGTGAAAACGTTTAGCTTGTTGTTCACTTACGCAAGCAATATAATTTGTAAAACCTTTATTGTGATTACTATTTAAATCGTCTATTAAAAGGTCGAATTGTTTATTAAATGAAGGCTGAGGTGTGGTATTAAATACAATGCCAGTATCTATACTTTTAGTAAAATAGTAACCACTTCCAAATTCGACTACAGTAAATTTTAAAAGTTGCTTTTTAAGCAGCTCAGCATTACAAAATAATTCGCTTGGGGCATTGTGTTTTAAATCGGAATTTAAATTTTCGAAAGCCTCTACAGCTTTGCCAAAAAGAATATCGCTACCAGAAAATAGTAACTGACTATTTTTAGAAAAAATCACGGTTTTAGACGACATGTATTTTAGAAAACTTTCACGGCTTTCGTCTAAAAATTTATTCTCTACATTTGGTATAATGCTAATTTTCTTGATTTGCTCTGTAGAGAGTTGCGTTTCTACATCGAAAGTTCTAATGCTGTCTACATCGTCTCCAAAAAACTCAATTCTGTAGGGTTCGTCGTGAGAGAAGGAGAATACATCTACAATACCTCCACGGACAGAAAACTCGCCGGGTTCTGTAACGAAATCGACACGTTTAAACTTGTATTCGAATAAAATTTCGTTTACAAAATCTATAGATAAATTATCGTTAACTGTAACTTTAAGCGTGTTGCGTTCAAGTTCTTTTTTAGTTACTACCTTCTCGAATAAAGCATCTGTATAAGTTACTATTATGGCTGGTTTTTTACGCGAATTAATACGGTTTAAAACTTCGGCACGTAATAATACATTGGCATTATCGGTTTCTTCAATTTGATATGGTCTACGATAACTTCCAGGGTAGAACAGTACATCTTTAGTGTTTAAAAGTTGTTCTAAATCGTTTAAATAATAAGCGGCTTCTTCTTTATCGTTAAAAATAAGGAGGAAGGGTTTTTCGGCATATTTAAAAACTTCGGCGATAACTAAAGAAAACGAAGATCCAACAAGACCTTTTAAAACCGTTTTACTTTCACTTTCGGAAATGGCAAGTTGCAAACTTTGCGTTTGCAAGGTTTGTGCAAATGTTTGCAAGAGATTGTTTTTGCTCAAGACAATTTATTTTGTGCAAATATAAGGTATGTCTTTATAAATAATGTTAACGATTTATGAATTTAAAAATCAATAATAATTGAATTTTTACTAAATTTAAGAATGAAAAATACTGATAATTAAATTAATTAACAGTTAAACTTTGATTATATTAGTCGCCTTAAAAAAAATAGATATGTCTTATTCAAAATTGTTCGATAACGGATTTAAAGAACGTAACAAAGATCATTTTGCTTCTATTGTACGTGTTGCTATGGATGATGGTGTAATCTCTGAAGATGAGAAAGCGTTTTTAGATCGATTAGCTAGAAATTTACAAATTAACGAACACGATTATGAGCAGATTTTATTGGATTATAAATCGCACCCAATAAATCCTCCTCACGAAAATACGCGTCGTCTAGAGCGTTTATACGATTTAGCGCGTATGGTAAATTTAGATCATATAAATGGCGAAAGTGAAGTTATTTTGCTAAGGAAAATATGTTTAGGCTTAGGATTTTCTTCAGGTGTTTTAACGGCTGTAGTAGAAAAGGCTTTAGCTTTAGTTTCTGAAGGCGTAGATTTGGATGACTTTGTAGATGCTATGATGAAGAAGGTCGATTAATAATTAGCCTTCCTTGTAGTCTTACAATAAAAAAAAGCGATCATTTTAAATGATCGCTTTTTTAGTTTTTAATATTATTTTTTTAGTGCGTTTCGTTCAAACTCTTCAGCTTTTTCTACCATATTTTTACTACCGCAGATAAAAGGAACACGTTCGTGTAATTCTGTAGGTTTAATATCTAAAATACGTTGGAAACCGTCACTTGCTTTTCCGTTAGCTTGTTCTGCTAAAAATGCCATAGGATTACATTCGTATAATAAACGCAGTTTTCCTTTTTCGTTTTTAGAACTTTTTGGGTATAAATAAATACCTCCTTTAATCATGTTTCTATGGAAATCTGAAACTAAAGATCCAATGTATCTCGATGTATACGGTCTGTCGCCTTCTTCCTTCTGGCAATATTTAATATAGTCTTTTATACCTTGAGGGAAATGAATATAGTTTCCTTCGTTACATGAGTAAATTTGACCATCTTCAGGGAAAGACATGTCAGGGTGAGATAAATAGAACGTTCCAATTGCTGGGTTTAATGTAAATCCATTTACACCAGCTCCAGTAGTATATACTAACATAGTTGAGGTTCCGTAAACAATATATCCAGCGGCAACTTGTTGGTGACCTTCTTGTAAGAAATCTTCAATAGTAACAGGAGATCCAACAGGTGTAATACGTCTGTATACAGAGAAAATAGTTCCTACAGATACATTTACATCAATGTTTGATGACCCATCTAAAGGATCAATTAAAACGACGTATTTGTTTTGATGGTTAGAATCCTGGCTGTTAATTGAAATAAAATCATCTTCCTCTTCACTAGCAATACCACAAACAATATTTCGTTTTTTAAGTGTCTGTATAAATACTTCGTTCGCATAAACATCTAATTTTTGTTGGTCTTCACCTTGTATGTTTACATCTCCTGCTGCTCCAATGATGTCTACCAATCCAGCTTTGTTTACTTCGTGGTTTACAACTTTAGCGGCTAATCGTAATGAATTTAGTAATCTGGTTAATTCTCCTGTGGTGTATTTAAAAGCGGTTTGGTTTTCGATAATAAATTCACCTAATGTTTTGTTCTGTCCTGACATTTAAAAGTAATGTTTGTTTTTACAAATATCGTACTTTTTGTTAAACTATAACGTTTGAGTCAAAATTATAATCCATTCAATTTCCATATATTTGAACTCTCAAAAAAATATTATGGATATTAAAATAAGACCGGCAAAAATTGAAGATATGTCAGCCGTACTCGAGTTAATTTATGAATTAGCTATTTACGAAAAGGAGCCAGAAGCTGTAGAAGTTACTGTTAGCGATTTGGAACGAGATGGGTTTGGAGACACACCTTTATTTAAATGTTTTGTAGCCGAAATTGAAGGCGGAATAAAAGGTATTGCTTTGGTTTATAACCGATATTCTACGTGGAAAGGTCCTATAATTCATCTTGAAGATTTAATTGTAAATAAAGCTTATCGAGGAACAGGTGTTGGAACAGCTTTACTAGACGAGGTTATAAAATATGGCCACAGTAAAGGTGCAAAACGCATTAATTGGGAAGTGATAGATTGGAACGAGCATGCAATTGCATTTTACGAAAGTAAAGGTGCAAACGTATTACGCGATTGGGATGTTGTGCAATTAGACGAAGCTGGTATAAAAAATTATATCGCAAAACTGTAAATGAAAGTTTTTAAGTTTGGTGGTGCTTCTGTAAAAGATGCTGAAGGTGTTATAAATCTGACTCAGATTTTAAAACAATTTTCAGAGGACGATACTGTAGTGGTTGTTTCCGCGATGGGAAAAATGACTAATGCTTTTGAAGCTGTTGTGCATAACTATTTGTACAATCCAACAGATTTAAATGCGTCTATTGGTTTTATTGAAGATTACCACACTAGCATCATTTCTGAACTGTTTTTAGATATTAGTCATCCTGTTTTTAAAATTGTCGAAAGCCTTTTCAACGATTTAAAATTGCTTATAAAAACAAATACCGCTACAGATTATAATTTTGTTTACGATCAAATTATAGGTTTTGGGGAATTGCTATCCACAACAATTGTAAGTCAGTTTTTAAATTATTCAGGATTGAAGAACACGTGGTTAGATGTTCGTGAATACATTAAAACCGACTCTAATTATAGGCGTGCTAATGTAGATTGGCTCACTACCGAAACTTTAATAACACCATTAAAACATAATCCATCGCTTTATATAACGCAAGGATTTTTAGCAAGCAATTCAAATTGTACAACCACACTTGGTCGCGAAGGAAGTGATTATACAGCAGCTATCTTTGCATACGCTTTAGATGCCGAAAGTGTAACTATCTGGAAAGATGTTTCTGGTGTTCTTAATGCCGACCCGCGTTATTTTGAAGAAACGCAATTGCTAGAGCAGTTGTCTTATAGAGAAGCTATCGAATTGGCGTTTTATGGCGCAAGTGTTATTCATCCAAAAACATTACAGCCGCTACAACAAAAAGGGATTACACTGTTTGTAAAATCCTTTATAAATCCAGTAGCAAAAGGGACAAGAATTAGTGCAGAACAGATAATGGTTCCGCAAACACCTTGTTTTATTGTAAAGAAGAATCAGATTTTAATACATATTTCTTCTTTAGATTTTTCATACATTGTAGAAGAGAATATTAGTGAAATATTTAATATTTTACATCTCTCTAAGATGAAAGTTAATCTAATTCAAAATTCTGCAATTAGTTTTTCAATCTGTGTAGAAGATATATTTGGTAATTTAAACTCTATTTTAGAACAATTTCAAGCCGAATATAAGATATCTTATATACCCAACGTTTCATTATATACGGTTAGACACTATACTGATGAAGCTATACATTTAATCGAAAAGAGTAAACACATTTTGGTGCAACAACGTACTCAAGATACTTTACAAATAGTAACTAAATAAACAAATCACTACATTTGCGACCATGGCGAAAAAGGACGAAAAGGGATTAGTAACACCGGGCGAAGTAGCAAGTGCTATAAATCTAGAGAAATTAGGTTTTCTAGGTACGTTTGTAGGGTGGAGTTTAATGAAGATTTTAAAAATTTCTAAAATCAATGACTTTTATCTTGACAATAAACATTTGAAAGACCTTGATTTTTTAAATCGAATCTTAGAAGAGTACGAAATTAAGTTCGAAATTCCCGAAGAAGATTTAAAACGTCTTCCTAAAAGCGGCGCATTTATAACGGTATCTAATCATCCGCTTGGAGGTATAGATGGTGTCTTGTTATTAAAATTAATGCTTGAGCAGCGCGATGATTATAAAATCATGGCTAATTTTTTATTGAATCGTATAGAACCTTTACAGCCCTACATAATGCCTGTCAATCCGTTTGAAGACAGAAAGGATGTAAAATCGAGCGTGGCCGCGTTTAAAAATGCATTAATGCATTTAAAAGAAGGTCATCCGTTAGGGGTTTTTCCGGCTGGAGAGGTGTCTACCTATCGCGAAGGAAAATTAGTGGTCGATAAACCATGGGAAGCAGCAGCTTTAAAACTTGTTAAGCGGGCAGAGGTTCCTGTTGTTCCAATTTACTTTCATGCTAAAAATAGTAAGTTGTTTTACGAGCTTTCTAAACTTAGTGATACAATAAGAACAGCGAAGTTACCTTCAGAAGTTTTAACTCAGAAAAGACGTGTTATTAAGGTTAGAATAGGAAAACCAATTCCTGTTGCAGACCAAAAAGAACATGCAACTTTACCTGAGTTTTCAGAGTTTTTAAGACGGAAAACATATATGTTGGCCAATGCTTTCGAAGAGAAATCTAAAATTTTAAGCAGTTTATCATCAACATTAAATTTAAAAGCCAATAAAACACCAAAGCGTATTGTAACTCCTGGAGATTCTGCCTTAATGGAAGAAGAAGTGAAGCAGTTACGCGCTTTAGATTATAGATTATTACAAAGTAAAAACTACGAAGTCTTTTTAGCATCTTCTCGCGATATTCCTACCATTCTTAGAGAAATAGGCCGTTTACGAGAAATTACCTTCCGTGAGATTGGAGAAGGAACTAACGAATCTATAGATTTAGATAAGTTTGATGGGTATTATCACCATATGTTTTTATGGGATGATGAACAAAAAAAGATAGCTGGTGCCTATAGAATGGGCTTAGGATCTCAAATTTTTAAACAATATGGTATCGACGGATTTTATCTTCAGGATTTATTCCGTTTTGAGCCAGAATTACATAAAATGATGAGCGAGTCTATAGAGTTAGGACGCGCATTTATCATTAAAGAATTTCAGCAAAAACCAATGCCGCTCTTTTTGTTATGGCGAGGCATTGTGCATACCACCTTACGTTTTCCTAATCATAAATATTTAATTGGAGGTGTAAGCATTAGTAATCAGTTTTCTAACTTTTCAAAGTCGTTAATGATTGAGTTTATGAAATCTCATTATTACGATCCGTATGTGGCACAATATGTACATCCTAAAAAAGAATTTAAAGTAAAGCTGAAAGACGCCGATAAAGACTTTGTTTTCGATGCTACAGAAGCCGATTTAAATAAATTCGATAAAATTATTGATGAGGTTGAGCCTGGAAATTTAAGGTTGCCTGTATTACTAAAAAAATACATTAAGCAAAATGCCAGATTGGTGGCGTTTAATGTCGACCCGTTATTTAACAATGCTGTAGATGGTTTAATGTATATAAAAATTGAAGACTTACCAGAAAGTACTGTGCGTCCTGTTATGGAAGAGTTTCAAGAAGAATTAGAACGTAAATTCTCTGCTAACGGAACCGGCGAGCAGTCAAGTGCTACCGACGAGATTTAGAAATATATATTCAGAATATCTAAAAACACATTAAAGACCATTTAAAAAATGGTCTTTTTTTATGCGGTTAAGATTATAGAAATCATGGCTTCGGATAGCGTTAAAAATCTAAGTAAAAAAGAACTGAAATCAATATTTATTTAAGTTTTTTTGTGGGTGCTAATTCAGAGAAATGAACTCTAGAAATAGAACACTATGTTTAGGGTTTAGCCGTATACAATTTACAAACATTAAACTTTTATTAAAGTGTGTTTAGTTGTTTAGAATTAGTACCACTTTTGTAATACCATTCAAGGCTCTACACCAAATCGAAAATATATTTAATATGAAAAAAACGCTTAAAATAATAGGAATAGTTATTGGAATACTATTAGTATTCCTGATTGCTGCTCCCTTTTTATTCGAAGGAAAAATACTAGATATAGTAAAAAGTACAGTTAATAAAAATATAGATGCAGAATTCGATTTTGCAGATGCAGATGTGAGTTTTATTCGAAACTTTCCAGAAGTCTCTGTTTCTATAAACGACATGAGTATTTTAAATACAGGAACCTTTGCTGGCGAAACTCTAGTATCAGCAAAAAATGCAAATGTTAGTGTCCCGTTTATGCAGATTTTTAATAGTGCAGACGAAAGTTATACTATAAATACGTTTAGTATTGACGGTGCTATTGTTAATGTCCTTATCGACAAAGACGGGAATGTAAATTACGACATAGCTAAGAAGGATGGAACAAAGACTACAGAAGCTGTTTCAGAAGCACCTGCGAGTAACGTCTCTTTATCTATTCAGAAGTATGAAATCACGAATTCTCAAATTAAATACCACGACGAGCAAGGGAAAATGTATTTCGAATTAAACGATTTTAATCATTCTGGTACAGGAGACCTTTCTGCTGTAAAATCTGAATTGGATACCAAAACTAGCGGATTGATTTCTTTTGATATGGATGAAACCAATTATTTTAAAGACACACCAATTCAATTAGATGCTAAATTAGGAATCGATTTAGAACAGAACAGTTATACCTTTTTAGAAAACAAAGCCATAATCAATCAATTAGAATTGGTTTTCGATGGTTCGGTAAAACTTAACGAAGTGAGTCAAGATGTAGACCTTACATTTAAAACGCCGTCTTCAGATTTTAAAAACTTCTTAGCATTAATTCCCGAGGCATATTCTAAAGACATAGAAAACGTAGAAACCACAGGCGATTTTGTAGTGCAAGGTACAGTAAACGGAACTATAGATGAAGCACATATTCCGGCTTTTAATATTGGAATTACCTCTAATAACGCCTCGTTTAAATATCCAGATTTACCGCAATCGGTATCTAATATTACCATAGATACTAAGATTGCTAACGACACGGGAATTTTAGAACACACCTATGTTAATATAAATACCTTGACGTTTAAAATTGCACAAGACGTGTTTAGTGCCAATGCGACTATTAAAGAATTAATGGGTAATCCGTTAGTGAATGCCAACTTAAAAGGGCGTATTAATTTAGGAAATCTGTCGCAAGCCTATCCCTTTGAAGTGGAACAACAATTACAAGGAATTTTAGATGCTAACATTGCTACGGCTTTCGATATGAAAGCGATTGAAGATGGGAGATATCAGGATACTAAAAACAGTGGTTCGTTAGGATTAAGTGGATTTGAGTTTAATTCTGAAGATATGAAGAGTCCCATTCAAATTTCTAAAGCGGGTCTAACCTTCAATACTCAGAATGTAACTTTAAATACGTTTGATGCTAAAACTGGTCGTACAGACTTATCGGCAAAAGGAACAATAGATAATTTATTAGGTTTCATGTTTAACGACCAAATGCTTAAAGGAAACTTTACATTGAACTCTAACACCTTTGCTGTAAACGACTTTATGACGGAAAATGAAACTCCCGATAATACAGAATCTGTAGAACCTACAGAGAATACAAAAGCTGAAGTTGCAACTGTAGAGCAAATTAAAATTCCAGCATTTCTAGATGCGACAATTGTTGCAAATGCAAATACGGTGCTGTACGATAATTTGACACTTAAAGATGCTTCTGCTACCTTATTTGTAAAAGATGAAACGGTGACCTTAAAAGATTTTAAATCGAATATATTTGGCGGTCAAATCGCTTTAAACGGTGCGGTGTCTACCAAAGCAGACACACCGACCTTTGATGTGAAATTAGGCATGAAAAGTTTCGATATCGCAGAATCTTTTAACGGTTTAGAGTTATTACAAGCCTTAGCTCCAGTGGCTAAAGCCATGCAAGGTGTTTTAAATTCGAATTTTGAAATACATGGTGATTTAGGCAACGATTTTACACCTAATTTAAATACTATTTCAGGAACTGCATTGGCAGAAGTTTTGGTAACTAATTTTATTACAGAAGAAAGTAAAGTGTTAAGTACGTTGGTAAACCGTTTAGAATTTTTAAATTTTGATGCCGGTGAAACTAAGAAATTAAATACAACGCTAACGTTTAAAGACGGGCAAGTCCAGGTGAAACCTTTCGATTTTAAAGTAAAAGACATCTCTGTTGAGGTGTCTGGAAGTCATGGGTTCGACCAGTCTATAAATTATAATGCCATGTTCGATGTCCCGGCAAAATATCTTGGTAAAGAAGCACAAAACTTATTAGCCAAGTTAGACGATGCTGAGTCAAAAAATATTACTGTGCCTGTAAGCGCGAAGATAGGCGGTAGTGTTGGTAGTCCTTCTATTACTACAGATTTAAGTGCCACAGCAACAGCTTTAACTAATAAGCTGGTAGAGATGCAAAAGGACAAGTTATTAAATGAAGGCAGTAAGAAAGTTACAGATGCTTTGAATAGTTTTCTAGGCGGCAATACATCTAAAGATTCTACAAGCACAAATTCTGCTACCCAATCTAAAGATTCTGTAACCACAGATAATATTAAGAAAGCAGCCGATAAGCTATTAAACGGATTATTTGGAAGTAAAAAAGAGTAACGGTTTTAGAGAGTAATCTATTTTTATAATCGAAATACTATTAAATAAAAAAACGCTGAAGATTTTAGATCTTCAGCGTTTTTGTTTCGTTATAAAGAAGCGAACCATTCTTGAAATTTATCGCCAACCGCAAATACAGGTTTTGTATTTCCTCCTAGGGCATTTACAAGACTCATAATCCATAATGCAAGAGCAAAAAGTGAAATAAAAAATCCAATTACAGGAATAAAAAACAGTAAGCTTACTAAGAAAATCCCAAATGTTTGTCTCAAGTAAAATGAGCCTAATTCTGTTTTGTTATTACGATTTAAGAAGTAAGCTATTATCCATCCTAAAAAGTGTAGATGTGCAATTATAGCTACTGTTTTTCCGTCGCTCAGTGTTTTTTTAGCATCTTCGGCAAACTCGTTAGCAGTCTGCTTTCTGTCTTTGGTAAACTCATTAAATTTTTTCTTAGCTTCTTCAGAAAAATCATCAGCTTTCTTTTTAGAATCGTCAGCAAAGTCTGAAGCTTTTTCTTTGGCTTCTTCAAAAGATTTTTTGCTATCCTCAGAGAATTCATTGAATGTCTTTTTAGAATCTTCCGAGAATTTATCAGTTTTAGCCTTGGTGTCTTTAGAGAATTCGTCGGCCTTCTTTTTCATATCGTCTGAAAATTCCGAAGCTTCATTTTTAAGGTCGTCTACGGCTTCTTTAATGTCTTTATTCAATTCTGATGCTGAGGTTTTAGCATCTTCGAAACCTTTGTTGATATCATCAGTAAATGCATCAGATTTCTTGTCTATATGCTCTGAAGCATTATCTGTGTTTTTCTTTACATCTTCGTTTAAATTTTTCTTTTCGTCAGGCATAAGGTGTTAGTGTTTAAAAGGTTAGTAAAATAAAGGTAGTAAAAAAATGAATTGAATTATAAGAAGGCTGAATCTATAGGTTCCCACAATTCAATTTTATTGCCTTCGGGGTCTAGGATCCAACCAAACTTTCCGTATTCGTAAACTTCAATGTCACCAACAATTGTAACGCCTTCGTCTTTTAATGTCTCTAATAACTCGACTAAGTTTTCTACACGAAAATTCATCATAAATGGTTTGTCGCTCGGACTAAAATAAGTGGTGTCGTTCTTAAATGGAGACCATTGTGTGGAGCAGTCGTTTCCTTCTTTATCTTTCCACCAAAATGTACAGCCATAATCATCTACAGGCAAGCCTAGATGTTTGCCGTACCATGCTTTTGTAGCATCTGGGTTTTGAGTTTTAAAAAAGATGCCACCAAGTCCTGTTACACGTTTTTTCATGAGATTATATATGTTATTGTTTTTTAGTATTACGCTGTTGAATATGTAGGTAAATTTGCTCTTACGCGATGACTATCTTAAAGTGTTACGGTAAGTGATGATCCATTGCTGAGGCGTCATTTTTGTCACCAACTCACCAATAAGCTCGTAAGGAATATCGTCTATTTTTTTAAATCGGATACAGATTCTCCCCATGTCTAGTTTGTATTTAGAGTGTTTTGGGTATTGGGCTGTAAACCATTTTAAAAGCGCTTCATTGGCATAAATGCCGTTATGATACAGTGCAATATAATTTTTTTGAGAAGCAATATTTATAAATGGTAATGGTAGTTTTGGATTTGTATGATACCCATTTGGGTAGAGTTCATGTGGTACTACGTATCCAATCATGCCATAACTTATGGTTTCTTGAAAGCCACTAGGTAAGTGGTCTAGAATTACTTGTCGTAATCTAGATATGGGAGCTTTGCGCCTCTCTGGAAGATTGTTAATATAATCTTCAGGAGTTTTAGCAATGTGAGTCATTAAGTTATTGTTAAGCTATCGTTAAGGTAGCTTAAAGTTACATAAATTTTTCTTGAATTTTATCGACTATTGTTTGCGCTAATTTTTCTTTGCTTTCAATAGTCCATCCTGCAACATGTGGTGTAAGTAATACATTCTCAGACTGAATTAAATGGTTGAAAGCTTCAGGCATATTATCTGCAGTAAATAAATTTTCGAAAGATGTTTTTTCGTATTCTAAAACATCTAATCCAGCACCTAGAATGTGACCCGATTTTAATGCTGAAACCAAATCGGTTGTCACTACACTTTTACCTCTGGCTGTATTGAAAAACCAGAATGGTTTTTTGAAGCCGTTAATAAATTCTGCATTAATCATGTTTTGAGTAAGTGGTGTTTGTGGCACATGTAAACTCACTACATCAACTTGGTTTTGGAACGTTTCTAGGTCTACTTGTTTTGCATTTTCGTTACCAACACCAGCTTTAATGTCGTAACACAATACGTTGACATCGAAACCGCGTAATTTTTTAGAAAATGCATTTCCCATGTTTCCGTAACCAATAATCCCAACTGTTTTTCCGTCGAGTTCTATGCCGCGATTAGCTTCGCGTAACCAGTTGCCTTCGCGAACTTCGTGGTCAGCTTTATTGAGTTTGTTGAATAGTGAAAGCAACATACCTAATGTATGTTCGCCAACCGCATTCCTATTGCCTTCGGGAGCAGAAATAAGATATACACCTTTAGATTGGGCATAATCGCAATCTATATTTTCTAAACCAGCCCCTACACGGCCAATAAATTTTAAGTTTTTTGCAGCATCTAAAAATTGCTTATCGATAGTAAAACGACTTCTTATAATAATACCATCGTATTGATGAATTTTAGCTTCTACCTCTGATTTTGTTGATGTAAAGTCGTCGTGATTGGTGAATCCAAAATCGATGAGTTGTTGTTTTAAAAGCGGATGATTACTATCCAGATGAAGAATGTTCATAGTGCTGAAAAAATTAGAGTTCAAATTTACGAACTTTTGCGTTACCGATTGAGCGATTTGTTTATCTTCATTTTTAGGTTTTTCAATCTAAAAAAGAGAGTTGTGAAAGCCTGACCCCATTTCGGGAACGCCCCAATTAAAACCCGAGCATGGCTTTAGCAATTAAGAAGTAAATTAGAATACCAAACACATCGTTACTCGTGGTAATAAATGGTCCTGTGGCTACAGCAGGATCTATGCCGCGTTTATCTAAAATAATAGGAATAAATGTACCTATGAGTGCCGCCATTACAATTACAGCAATTAGTGCTAAACCAATGGTTATAGATACGGTATATGGTGTGCCAAAAGCGAAATGTGTAACGCATAAAGCGATTAGGGCAATGGCCAAACCGTTGACTAAACCTAGGGTGAATTCTTTAAATAATTGCCTGACTAAACTGCTATCCATGGTGTTGTTGGCTAAGCCCTGAACGACTATGGCAGACGATTGTACACCTACATTTCCAGCGGTTGCTTGTATTAGTGGCACAAAACTTAGCAGAATAATATAGTCGCCCATGGCGCCGCTAAAACTGTTTATAATGCTTGCGGCTCCTAAACCCCCAAACATACCAATTAGTAACCATGGTAAGCGGGCTTTGGTTAGTTTCCAAATGCTATCGTCGGCCTCGACATCTCGAGTAATACCGGCAGCAAGTTGGTAGTCTTTTTCGGCTTCTTCTCGAATAACATCTACAATATCATCGATGGTAATACGACCTAAAAGAATGAAGTTTTTATCGACTACAGGAATGGCTTCCAAGTCGTATTTTTGCATGATATTAGCGACTTCCTCTACATCTTCAGTAACATACACATAATCTACTTTAGGAATGTAAACATCTGAAATATGTGCTCTTGGAGACGCTATTAAAAGATCTTTTAACGATAAGCGACCAATAAGCTTTTGATTATCGTCTACCACATAAATAGAATGTACGCGAGTGACCTCTTCGGCCTGTGCACGCATTTCTTTTACACATTGGGTAACGGTCCAGTTCTCGTTAACTTTTACAAGTTCTTTGGCCATTAATCCACCTGCCACATTATCGTCGTAACGCAATAGGTCTTTAATGTGTTGTGCGTGTTCTTGATCTTCAATGTGGTCGATTACGAGTTGCTGACGATCGTCTGATAATTCAGAAATCATGTCTACCGCATCATCGGTATCCAGTTCGTCAATTTCTTCGGCAATTTCTTTTGCAGAGAGTGTATCTAGAATTTTTTCACGAGTATCCTCGTCTAATTCCATTAATACTTCCGAAGTTTTTTCACTATCTAAAAGTTTAATCACATAAGTGGCGTGATTAATATCTGTTTCTTCTAGAATTTCGGCAATATCAGCGTGGTGATAATCACTTAAAAGTTCTAAGATGTTTGCATCATCTTTAGACTCAATTAACTGTTCCACATTTTCAATAAGTTCATCACTTATTTTAAACTGAATATTGTCTTCGTTTTCTTCCACTATTCTTGTGTCTTTAAATCGATTTCTATACGTTTAGTTAACGCGATAAATTGTGCTACCGAAAGTTGTTCCGGACGTTGCCCAAAGATACTATCTTCTCTTAAACTATCGGATAGATTGAATGTTTTTAAACTGTTACGAAGTGTTTTTCTGCGTTGCTGAAAAGCGGCTTTTACAACCTTAAATAGCATGGCTTCGTCACAGTCTAAACTATAGTCTTCTTTTCGTGTTAATCGCAACACACCAGAATCTACTTTTGGTGGCGGATTAAATACATGTGGTGGTACGGTAAACAAGTATTCTGCATCGTAAAAAGCTTGAGTAAGTACCGATAAAATACCGTAGGCTTTACTACCTTCTTTTTCACAAATACGTTGCGCCACTTCTTTTTGAAACATTCCAGAAAATTCAGGAATTTGATCCCGCATTTCTAAAGTTTTAAATACAATTTGGGTAGAAATATTATACGGGTAATTTCCTATAACAGCAAACGATTCGCCTTTAAAAACCTCGTTAATATCGTACTTTAAGAAATCTTTCTCGATAACACGATCTGCTAAGTTTAAATAGTTAGCTTTTAAGTACTCTACCGATTCAGAATCAATTTCTACCACATAGGTTTTTGTAGGCTTGTCAAGCAAATATTTGGTTAAAACCCCCATTCCAGGGCCAATTTCCAGAACATTTTTATACCCTTCGAAAGATAGCGAATTTGCTATTTTTTCGGCAATAGATTCGTCGTTAAGGAAATGCTGACCTAAATGTTTTTTTGCTTTTACCGTCATGTATATTACTGTTTTGTTACGCTGTAAACATCTACAACTTCTAGTTCTGTTCTAAAAGCTAATACGTTTTCACCGAATTTATTAAAGGCTTCTTTGCGAAGTAATTCTGCAAATTGGCTGTAATATCTATCTAAATCTTCGCGTGTTTCTGCACGGTATTGTACAGAATAGGTTTTGCCTCCCATTTCTTCTTCTATAAGTACGCGAGTTAGTTTAGCTTCGTAAAAAGTGCCAACTGAAAGTACTTGCGGGATATGTTCTTGTTTCATCCATGTGATCCAAGTGTCGTGTACGGCATCGCTTACATTAGAGGTTACGTTATAGATATACATATTTAATTGAATTTTTTGCAAATAACAACAACTCATCGCCACGAACAAAATGAATTCCTGTTTTTTGGTAAGTTAGTCCTAATTTTTTAAGAAATTTAACGCAATCACTATTTGTTGTGCATGAATTTGAGAGGTGTAAACGAATTCTTATGTTTAGATAAATTAAAGCTGATTTTTAATTAATTTTACCGCGATTCTTATAAAGGTGAAAATTTACAGTAATGTGACCATTTTAACTAGAGTAGGCGGAATCAAAATAACTAAAAAATAAACCAATGTTAAGAGGTATTTCTCCTTTAATTAGTCCAGAATTATTAAAAGTATTAGCCGAAATGGGACATGGTGAGGAAATTGTCTTTGCCGATGCGCATTTTCCTGCCTATACCTATAACACAAAAGTGTTGAGGTTAGATGGCGTTAAAATACCAGATTTATTGTTGGGTGTTTTACCGCTTTTTATGCTAGATAGTTACGATCCGTCACCCTTAATTATGATGGATGCTGTTCCTGGAGATACATTAGATGCGAATGTACAAAACAGTTATCTTAACAGTATACACCATATTTATCCAGAAGCTCCCGAAATAAAGCATATAGAACGTTTCGCATTTTACGAACGTACAATCAAAGCGTATGCTGTGGTGGTTACAGGTGAAACAGCAAAATATGGTAATATTATTCTTAAAAAAGGTGTAACGCCTATCTTATAAAAATGAAGTTAAGGCTTAAGTGTTTTAGAAAATAACAACAATTCTTTCCCGTCTGAAAAAGGTGTGACGTTTTTCTGATACGTTAATCCTAGTTTTTCGAGTAATTTAATGGAAGCAGAATTCTCTGGAGAGACAATAGCTAATACTTCTTTTAAATTGAATTTTGTCTCAGCTAGCTTTATAATTTCTAGAGCCGATTCTGATCCCAAACCTTGGCGCTCGTATGCTGGTAAAAATGCAAATCCAATATCTACACCATCAAGCTCTGGACGTTTTATCAATCCGCAAACACCAATAGGTGATAGGTTTTCAGATTTTAAAAGTAATTTATAAAACCCAAAACCATGCTCGCGATAACTTTTAAGATGCGTGTTTGTAATTACGTTTTTTGCATCCTCTAACGTTTTTATATTACGGTCTCCAATATGCTCTAGCCAATGAGGCGTGTTCATGAGTTCTAGAATAAATGGTGCGTCAGACGTGTTTAATTCTTCAAAATATAATCTTTTGGTTGCAGATATATACATGAGTTATTGATTTAAATCGTCGCCACGCAATTTTCTATATTGCGCTCGTGATTCTACAAAATAGATGCTACCTTCAAAATTAAAAATAATGTATTCGTAAAGCGGTTTTGCTTTTTCAGGTAAATTTAGAGTGGTGTTGTATAATTGTGCCAAAGCAATATAGGCATCGTCTGTTAATAATCCGTCTTTATGATTTGCTATAAGCAGTAGGTAATTGTTTTCTGCTTTATCGTATACTTTTTGTGTCTCGAATAATTGCGCTTGTTTGTATAAGGCTTGTTCCGAAATAGGTTCGGACGCATGATTTTTTAATAAGGTGTCTAAAACGACTATCGCTTCTTTAGGTTTGTTTTGGTAGGCTAATAAATCGGCTTTAGCGTATAGTTTTAATGCGGTTTGAGTTGAGTCTTCATATTTGTTATCAGAAATTAAAAGTTTTAAATCTAAGGCATCGTTAGCAATTAATTGCGAAGTCGATTGTTTTAAAATATTTAATTGCGATTCTGCCCATTTAAAATCGCCTTTATAATAACTTGTTCTTGCTACTCTAAATCTAGCCTCTTGAGATATGGTACTGTTTTTTAAGCTACGTTGTATTTGGGTGTAATAAATTAAAGCCTCGTTAAATTTTTCTTGCAACACTAAAATATCACCTAATTCTAATTTTACTTCAGCAATTTGGTTCTCATTTAAATTTAAATTTAGCATTTGCTTTAAAAACACTTCAGCATCGCGAATTTCATGTAAATTAAAGGCTAGGAAATGTCCGTAAGCAATTTGGAGTTTTAAGGTTTGCGTTTGTGTTCCGTAATTCTCGAAAAGTTTTAGGTATTCCGACTGAATAGATTTATAATCTTTTTCTGAAGCTAATTCTGTTTCAAGTTGTAATACATTATAATGTGCTCTTAGTTTTGTGTCTGTATCTTGAGACGTTTCTATAATGTAATTGTAAACGGCTGTTGCAGTATCGAAATCCTTTTCATCGGTGGCTATAGAGCCTAATTCGGCCATGCGGTTTAAACTTTCTGGAAGTCTGTTATAAATTGCTTTTTCTTGCGTAAATGCTTTATTGAATTCTTTTTGCTGAATAAATAACCAACTCAATAATTCGTTCCAAATTAAATCTGGATTTTGTTGAATCTTTTTAAGTATGGTTTTTCTTAGAATTGTATTGTTTTCGTTACTCGGATTTTCATTTAAAAAATCGCTAAATAAACGTTTTAAGTCGTTAATATAGATGGGGTTTTTATCCAGGAAGTCGATGTAACTTACAAACATTTTTTCAACATTTCCTTGCTCGCCATAAATTTGAGATAACTGCATGCTAAAATCTAAGCTTTCGTTTAAAGACATTGCTTTTTTATAAGCACGAATGGCATAATCTCACATAACGAATAGTCTTGAAATTGTCTAGCAACAGAATATACATAACTTGTATTTTCTTCTAAACTTTGTATTGCTTTCTCGTAATTTTCGTCGGCTAGAATTTGCTTGTCTTGTAGTTGGTAATTATGGCCTAAATCGACATAAAACGAGGGGTATTTCATCTGTTCAATAGATGTTTTTAAAAGTAACTCGGCCTCATTGTATTGCTGTAATTGTATTTGTGTTTCAGCAAGTGCTTTAATGTAATTTATGTTGGTGGGATTCTTATCGTATAGCTTTTGGTAGGAGAGTAGAGCTTTCTCGAAATCTCCATTTTTAAAGTATTGTTTGGCCATAATGTCCTGTTGCGAATACACGCAAACACTTAAAAGCATACAGCAAACAATTATAAATTTCATAGTTTTTTAGATTCTGGTAAAGATAGGAAAGTGGGTAGTAACAACAGAAAAACTAGGGCATAAAAAATGCCTGATAAAATCAGGCATTTATACCAACCAAAATAAAAGTGCTATTAATCTACTGTCAACCCAATATGATTCAATTACTCCGTTGGATACTTTTATACTGTGTATATTTTTTGTTTGCGTGTAAAAAACTCAATTTTTAAACTCTGTTTTAATGCAAACTTTTTGTAAATCTTAATTTGAAGATACTAACTTCCTAATAAATATCTAATATTCAAAATTTACAAGAATAAAATCGTTAAACGACATGTTTTTTTAGTATTTCATCGAAACTACTACGGTTTTACCGTAAAGTTTTGTACAAAAATTTGATTTTAAAAACCATTAGTCAATAATAGAAAAACCTGTATATGGTACTAATACTTCTGGAATAACAATACCTTTTTCTGTTTGGCAATTTTCTAAAATTCCAGCCAAAACTCGAGGTAAAGCTAACGAACTTCCGTTTAATGTATGTGCCAATTCATTCTTCCCATCTTTATTTTTAAAACGTAATTTTAAACGGTTAGCTTGAAAAGTTTCAAAGTTAGATACAGATGAAATTTCTAACCAACGATCTTGAGCCGTAGAGAAAACCTCGAAATCGAAAGTTAATGCCGATGTAAACCCTAAATCACCACCGCATAATCTTAAAATTCTATATGGTAATTTTAAATCTTCAAGTATGGTTTTTACGTGCGCTACCATACCATCTAAAGCCTTGTAAGAATTGTCTGGATGCTCGACGCGTAAAATTTCAACTTTATCGAATTGGTGTAAACGGTTTAAACCTCTAACGTGTGCACCGTAACTTCCAGCTTCACGTCTAAAACATGGCGTATAACCTGTAATCCCGATTGGTAAATCGCTTTCGTTTAAAACCACATCTCTAAAAATGTTAGTTCCTGGAACTTCTGCAGTTGGGATTAAATATAAATTATCTGCAGTAACGTGGTACATTTGTCCCTCTTTATCTGGCAATTGTCCTGTTCCAAATCCAGACGCTTCGTTTACTAAATGCGGTAATTGGTATTCGGTATAACCAGCAGCCGTGTTTTTATCTAAAAAGTATGCAATTAAGGCACGTTGCAAGCGGGCACCTTTCCCTTTGTAAACGGGGAAACCAGCACCTGCAATTTTGTTTCCTAATTCAAAATCTATAATGTCGTATTTTTTCGCTAATTCCCAGTGAGGCATTGCGCCATCGTATAAGGTAGGAATATCTCCAGCTCTAAAAATTTCTTCATTATCATCTTCAGAGTTTCCTGCAGGAACCGTATCGTTAGGTACGTTCGGGATTTTATATAACAATTGGTTTAAACCATCAGATGTTTCCGATAATTTTTCAGTTAATTCCTTAGACAACTCTTTTAAAGCGCCACTTTTTTCTTTTAAAATGTTCGCTTTTTGTACTTCACCACTTTTAAATAAATTCCCTATTTCTTTCGATAATGTATTGGCTTCTGCTAAAGTATTATCCAATTGAGCTTGTGTACTTCTACGTGCTTCATCAAGGTCAAGCACTTCAGAAATCATATCTGTAGCATCAATGTTTCGCTTTGCTAAATTTGCAATAATGCGGTCTTTATTATCTCTTATAAAAGGTATTTGTAACATCTTTTTTTTATTTGGGCGTTTCTTGTTTTTCAACAAGACCAGGCTTTTCGCTATATCTTTTTTACACGTTTAAATAGGTGTGCTCTACCATTCTAGATCTATAGTTTATGTCTAGAATATGAGTACTAAAATTAAAACAAGTAAAAAAGGATGCCGCTACAATCCTTAACGCAGGGTGAAAATTTAATTAAAAACAAAAGTAATAAGATTTTATGTTGAAAGAAATAAAATATAAACCTATTTTGATGGTAGAATCCAATCGGTATGCTTCCATGCAGACCATTCTGTATTCGCGATATCTACCTCTGGGTTTGTAAATGGCTTCGACTGTTTTCCGTTAACGCTAACTCGCGATCTAATATATACAGAAATAGAATCGCCTTTGGCTGCATAAACCGATTTTAAACGTTGCGAAAATTGCCACATTACATCTGGTTTATTCGATGCTAAGCGGACTTGCTTTCTAGATAAATAATCGTTTAATTTTACAATTTCAGTCTTATTTTGGGTGTGGTTTTTAATAGTGTAGGTGGCGTGCCCACTTTTTGCTCGTAACATCATTCGCCACGATAAGCGATGCCCTTCTTCTGTCCATAGTACATTGTCTTGTATAAAATGATGACGAATAGGTAATACAAGCTGAATTATAAAGTATACCAACATAACGCCAACACTAAGGTTTCTGTGTTCTGGTATAATAACTTCTCCTTTATCGTAAAACGGTTTTTTGTTTTTAAAAAAGAGCTTATGTATAATTTTTGGCTCGTAAAAAAACAATGCAAAAGCTAAGGATAAATAAGGGAATATTCCAACTTGAAAGACAAACGAGTTAAATAGATGAAAGAAAATCGAGGCCATAAACGCCAACTTTCGTGTTGGTTTATATAAAAATAACGGGATAATTAAGCCGTCGAATAAAATGCCGCCATAAGCTAAAAAGTAATGTACAGTCTTTTGTTGCAGCAAATCGCCAACCAGAAAGTAATTGGCTTTACTCTTCATTAAATGAGCCATTACCGTAGTGTCTAACCAGTCTGGGTATATTTTATTAATAGAACCGTACGTATATACAATAAGCATTTGTATAATAAATAGCCAGCTACACCAACTAGGCATAGAAATTTTTTGAATTTCAGGATGTAATTTGGCGTCTACAGAAAAATATTTATGTGCGGGTTGTACGGCCATAATTCCGCTAAGAAGTATCAATAAATAGTAGTGGTTATTGTACGACGATTTTTGCATAAAATAACAACCAGTCCAAAGGATGGTAAACGAAATGGCGCTAAAACGGTATTTATAACCCACCATGATGAAAAGGCCCAGAAGTCCCATTAGGGCATAATAAATATACATACCATTTCCTGGAAGTGGTTGTAGCCATTCTAGTCCAATAAACGAAAAAGTAAAATCGGGTTCTATAAGTACACGTCTAATCCAACCAGTAAAAATGGCGCCTACAGTTTCTAAAAAACATAGAAGTCCGAAAATAATTCGGAAGACAATTAAAGCAGAATTGTCAATATGTTTAAATAGAAATTTATTAACCATTTACTTCAGAAATGTATCGTAAAGAATCTTTTTCGTCTTGTTGTAATTGTAATTTTAAATCGGCTACAGAGTCGAATTTTTTCTCGTCTCTAAGTCGGTGTAACATATCTATTTGTAACGATTGGCCATATAAATCGGCATCAAAATCGAAAAAATGAATTTCTATATGTTGTTCAGAATCATCAGAGATTGTTGGGTTATTTCCAATATTCATCATTCCAAAAACAGTTTTGTTTTCAATTTCAGATTTAACAACGTAAACCCCATGTTTAGGAATGAGCTTGTAAGTCTCTTCAATCTTTAAATTTGCGGTAGGATATTGTAGTTGTTTTCCAATTTTTTTACCTGTAATAACAGTTCCGTTTAAACAAAACGGATTGCCTAAATAGGCATTGGCTTTATCTATATCTCCAGCCTCAAGTGCTTTTCTAATTTTAGTAGAACTTACAGCAACTTCGTTTACGTCTTCAGCCGAAATTTCTTCAACTTCAAAATTAAACTGTTCTCCAAACTTGCGTAAGTCGTCGATATTCGCCGAACGATTTCTTCCAAAATGATGGTCGTAGCCAATTATAACACGTTTTGCTCTAAGTTGATTCACAAGAATTTTTTTTACAAAATCTTCAGCAGTTAATCTAGAAAACTCTTTGCTAAATTTTTGAACACACAAATAATCTAAACCCGATTGCTCTAGTATAGTGCTGCGCTCTTCAATAGTATTAATTAATTTAATATTAGCATCCTTTTGGAGCACCATTCTTGGGTGAGGGAAAAAGGTAAGTACAACCGATTTTAAATGCGTTTCCTTAGCAGTATTAATCAGCCGTTTTAATATTTTTTGATGTCCTAAATGTACACCGTCAAAAGTGCCTATAGTTACCACTGTAGAAATCTTGGAGTCTAGATTGTTAAAATTTCTGACTTTTTCCATTTAATAAATAAGTAATCGTTAAGTAATTGTTTAAAAAGTTTATTTTAGCTCACCTTAAAGTAAACGTTTATAAAGTAATACGCAATTTAAAGCAAAACTACGTCATGTTTTTACAACCACCATGATTTTGTGACATTAAAATGCGGTTTACATTGATGTTGAAAAAGATTTAAATTTATGAAAAACCTGTATACAAAAAAGCTTCTTTTGCTTTTATTAGTGTCTCTTCAATTCAATTTTATTTTTGCACAAAGTACTTCAAAATTTTGGAGAAATGTTTCTAATGAGCGTGTTGCAAATAAAACATTAGAACGTAAAACACACCCGGAAAATTATCAAGTTTTTCATTTAGAATTAGAGGCTTTTAAAGCGGCTTTAACTCAAGCTCCGTTAAGTGATAAAAATAGAAATACGTCAGGAATTATTATGGAATTCCCAATGTCTGATGGTACATTTCAATTGTTCGAAGTTACAGAGTCTTCAATATTGGCTCCAAAATTAGCGGCTAAATTTCCAATGATAAAAACCTATAAAGGGATTGGAGTAGATGATAAAACAGCAACAATGCGTTTTAGTATTACCCAAAACGGTTTACATGTGTTTTCATTGTCGGGACAAAGAACATCGTTATTTATAGATCCTTATACCGTTGATGGTAATAAATATATGGTGTATAATAGATCTGATTTAGGAATTGGAAACCAGGATTTTGAATGTTTAACCGACGAGAATATAGATTTAAAATCTCTGAAAGTCGAGCAAAGCACATCGCGTTCTAATACTGATGATAGTACGCTAAGAACGTTTCGTTTGGCCTTGTCTTGTAACGCATCTTATGGTGCTTTATTTGCCGGATCAGGAACAGATGCGCAAAAGAAAGCTAACATTCAGGCACAAATGGCTATTACTATAAACCGTGTAAATGAAGTTTACGAGCGTGATTTGGCTATTACTTTAGTTTTTATAGATAGAAATGATGAATTATTATACTACGATATAGAAAATGATCCATGGGACAATGAGTTTAGTACAAAGACGCAACAGGTTATTTCTACCACTTTAAATGATGAAAGTTTATATGATATAGGACATAATTTTAATACTACAATTGGTGGAAATTCAGGCTGTATAGGTTGTGTTTGTGTGGATGCTGTAGAACCGTTTACGGGAGAAATATCTAAAGGAAGAGGGTATACCGGCATGAATAACCCGACAGGAGATGCATTCGATATAGATTTTGTGTCTCACGAAATGGGACATCAATTTGGTGCTTGGCATACTATGAATACGTGTTCGCGTTCTGGAAACGGCATCTCTGAAGTTGAACCTGCTTCTGGAAGTTCTATTATGGGATACTCTGGAGTTTGTGGGGTTAATAACGTTCAGACAAATTCTGATGCGCATTTTAATTATGTAAACATTCGTGATATATCTTTAAATATACAAGCAGGCGGGAATAGTACTTGTGGCGAACAAACCGCATTAGCAAATCAGCCACCAGTGGCATTAGCAGGTCAAGATTATACCATTCCTGTATCGACACCTTTTGTATTGCGTGGAAAAGGAACAGATCCCGATGGTACAGAAACGTTAACGTACAACTGGTCTCAAAACGATCCAGAAAGAGCACCGTCAGATGGTGCGCCACAATCCACTTGGACTGTTGGTCCTTTATACCGTTCTATTTTACCAAGCAATTCACCAGATCGCTATTTGCCAAATTTAACAGATGTTGTCGCAGGTAATCTAACACCAAAATGGGAGGTTACGCCATCGGTAGCTAGAACAATGAATTTTGCTCTAACCGTAAGAGATAATGGAAGTGGTTATCCTATAGGTATTGGTCAAGTTAGTAGTGATTTAATGACGGTAAATGTAGTAGATGGTACGCCTTTTACAGTAACTAAACCTAATGTAACTAATAATTGGTATGTTGGTATTTCTAGATCCATAGAATGGGTTGTTGGAGAAACTAATAAAGCTCCAATTAATAGCCAGAAAGTAAATATTAAGTTGTCGTTAGATGGAGGTTTAACTTATCCAATTAGTTTGGCTGAAAACGTGGATAACGATGGGGTTGAAACCATTATCGTTCCTAATTACGAAAGTGATAATTGTAGAATTATGGTGGAAGCTGCAGATAATATTTTTTATGATATTTCTGATGCTGATTTCAGTATAAAAAGATCTGGGCCAATTTTTGTAATAGAGCAAACTAACCAAGACGAAATGTATATGGTTTGTAATGATGCGGCGTCTATAAATATTCCTTTAACCTATACAACAGTTTCAGGTTTTAATGAAGTAACCACGTTTTCTGCAACAAATTTACCAACAGGTGTTACAGCGTCTTTTACCCCTTCAAATGCGCAAACCAATACAGCTGTTGTTTTAACCTTAACTAATTTTAGTGGCGCGGCAATAGCAGCTCGCGATATAAATATTATTGGAACTGCGAGTACTATGACGGAAACTATTGTGGCAACTATAGATGTTGAAGCGTCTGATATTGATGCTCCAAATTTATTAAGTCCATCTAATGGAGCAACAGAAGTTTCGGAAAACTCGACATTGTCTTGGGCAGCGGTAACTCATGCTTCTGAATATGAATTAGAACTATCTACGTCTTCAAACTTTTCGGGAACAGTGAATCGTTATCAGGTAACAGAGAATCAATTCGATTTTCAAGACTTAGAACCTTTAACCACGTATTATTGGCGAGTTCGTGCCATAAACGATTGTACGGTTAGTGGCAATTCTCAAGTGTTTAGTTTTACAACCAGTTTATGCACCGTTTGCGAATCGTATGGAAACAATACAGTCGCTACTTTACAAACATCTACAACTCGTGTAGTGTTTAATACCATAGATAATGTGTCTGGTAAATCTGGGTATAGCGATTTTACTTCGCTTGCTAATCGGGTAGTTAGAGGAGAAGATTACCCACTCTCTGTTTATGTTAATACGTCGGGAGATTATACGACCAAAACTATAGTTTGGATTGATTGGAATAACAATTGCGATTTTAACGATGTCGGAGAATTGTACGAGTTGGGAGAGGCAACAAATGTTACAAATGGTATTACAGGTGGTTCGCCATTGGTCATTACTGTGCCGTTAGATGCTGTGTTAAACGATGATACAAGAATGCGTGTATCTACTAAATATAGAACTAATCCTGGGTCTTGTGAGACTATGTTTGATGGTGAAGTTGAAGATTATAAACTTAATATTGTTCCCACTTTAAGTGTGGAAGACCATGCTTTTAGTGATTTTGGTGTATGGCCAAATCCGAATAACGGAAGTTTTACAGTGTCGTTAACGTCTACTTCGGCAAATGCCATAGATGTTGTGTTATATGATATTAGTGGAAGACGAGTTTTCTCTAAAGCATACCAAAACACATATACTTTTAGTCAGAATATAGTTTTAGACCAAGTATCATCAGGACTGTATTTATTAGAAGTCAGCGATGGAATTCACAGGTCTATCAAGAAGGTGGTTATTGAATAATTAATAGTCCACCCGATTTAAATAAAGATAGCCAAGAATCAATCCGCTTGATTCTTGGCTATCTTTGTAATGATATGATTGTTCTTTGAGGCTTAAAAATTGATTTTAAGCAGCAAGAATGGATATGATGTTTATTTTCCGTTAAAGGTATTCATTGTATTGTTCAGTCCAGCTGTACCAAACGATTTGATGAGTTCTATAGATTTGTCTAGGCGTTCTGGAAGCTTGTCGTTTTCTTCAACAGTCCATTCTCCAAGTACATAATCTATTTGTCTCCCTTTGCTAAATTCGTCACTAATACCAAATCGGAATCGGTTGTATTGCGTGGTGTTTAGTTTAGCCTGAATGTCTTTTAATCCATTATGGCCTCCATCGCTACCTTTTCCTTTTAATCGAATGCTACCGAAAGCCAAGTTTAAATCGTCTGTAATTATTAAGACGTTTTCTAACGGAATGTTTTCTTTGGTCATCCAATACTGTACGGCTTTTCCACTTAAATTCATAAACGTACTTGGCTTAAGTAATATAAAGGTTCGGCCTTTAAATTTATAAGTCGTTAAATCGCCTAGTTTTTGGGTC
Organism: Formosa agariphila KMM 3901; assembly: GCF_000723205.1. Lineage (NCBI taxonomy): Bacteria > Pseudomonadati > Bacteroidota > Flavobacteriia > Flavobacteriales > Flavobacteriaceae > Formosa > Formosa agariphila. Next base: position 184,667 of record NZ_HG315671.1, read on the forward strand.
TCAAAAGATAAAGATTCTGTTTTAGCTAAATGGTCTAATATTTTAAAGCCAATATTATGGCGTGTGTTTTCGTATTTGTCGCCAATATTACCAAGGCCAACAATTAAGAATTTTTTCATACGGTCTGTTGTATTTACGGTCGCGGGTTTAGACTTGAAAAGGGATGAAATAAACGCGAACATATCAGATTTAAATTTTTGCTAAAATAAAAAAAGCATCCTGAATAAACAGGATGCTTCTTGATTTTTATAGAACTATAAAAAGACTATGCTTCAGTAGTTGCTTCTACTTCTGCTCCTTCTTCATCTTCATCGTCGTCTTCAATAATTGCAGCTCTAGAACGTCTTACTTGACATACCACAGTGTTATCTGGGTGCATAAATTTGTAAGCTTCGTTTTCTAAAGTTGTAATGTATAATTTACCACCAATTTTAAGCGGAGTAATATCTGCTTCGATAAAATCTGGTAAGTTAGCAGGAAGAGCTTTTACTCTTAAGCTACGTTTGTTTTTACGTAAAACACCACCATTTTTAACACCACGAGAGTTACCAACAAAAGTAACAGGGATGTCCATAGAGATTTCTTTATCGTCGAAAGTTTGGTAGAAATCTACGTGTAAAATATTGTCAGTTACTGGGTGAAACTGAATGTCTTGCATGATTGCATTAAAAGATTCCCCATTAGCTAAAGTAATTACAACTGTATGCGCATTTGGTGTGTATACAAGTTTAGAGAATGCCAATTCTTCTGCTGTAAAATGAACTGGTTTATCTCCTCCGTATAATACGCAAGGAACCTGACCAGCATTACGTAAGGCTTTTGTTGCTTTTTTGCCTACGCTTTCTCTTAGAGATCCGTTGATTGTAATTGATTTCATTTTTATTTATATTAAGTATTAAATTGTATTTACATTACGAATTTTGAACTGATTGATTTATTGTAGTGTACATTTTGCATGACACCAGAAAATAAATCAGCACAAGTAAGTACTCTTATCTTGTCGCTATGCTGACTTAAAGGAATAGAGTCTGTTACTATTAATTCTTCTAGTTTTGAAGCTTCAAGCTTCTTATAAGCGTCTCCAGATAAGATAGGATGTGTACAAATTGCTCTTACACTTAGAGCGCCACGTTCCATCATTAAATCTGCTGCTTTAGTTAATGTTCCTGCAGTATCTACCATGTCATCTACTAAAACAACATTCTTACCAGTGACATCACCAATCAATTCCATATATGAAATCACATTAGCTTTCGCACGTTGCTTATAACAAATAACAACATCACTTTCTAAAGCTTTAGAATAGGCGTAAGCACGTTTTGATCCTCCCATATCTGGAGATGCAATGGTTAAGTTGTCTAAATTAAGGGACTTTAGGTAAGGTAAAAAGATTGTGGATGCAAAAAGGTGATCGACTGGTTTTTCAAAAAATCCTTGAATTTGATCGGCGTGTAAGTCCATAGTGATAATACGAGTTGCACCAGCTGTTTCTAGCATTTTAGCAACTAATTTCGCTGCAATTGGCACTCTAGGTTTATCTTTACGATCTTGTCTTGCCCAACCAAAATAAGGTAAAACCGCGGTTATGTGTCTTGCTGATGCACGTTTTGCAGCATCAATCATTAACAACATTTCCATTAAATTTTGAGGCCCTGGGTGTGTTGATCCAATAATAAAAATACGAGTACCTCGAATAGATTCTTCGTAAGAAGGTTGGAATTCTCCATCGCTATAAGTTGAGGTAATTACATTTCCTAGGTGTGTACCATAGGATGCTGCAATTTTCTCAGCTAATTCTCTACTTTGATTACAGGTAAAAATTTTAGCTTCAGTCATTGGCATATGTAACGCGTTGTTTATTAGTGTTAAACACTACAGGGTTCTTAATTTCGGTGCAAATTTAGACATTTATTTTAACTAGAGAAGAAATATGTGTTGTAATTTTTAGGAACTTTAACTAAAAATAATTTACTTTTGCATTCTGCTAGAATGAAAATTCAAAATTTAAGCTCAAGTGGCGGAATTGGTAGACGCGTTGGATTCAAAATCCAATTCTTTCGGGAGTGTGGGTTCGATTCCCACCTTGAGTACGTAAATCCTTGTTAATTAAATAATTAGCAAGGATTTTTTATTTCAATATAACATCATAATCGCTTTTAATTAATTCCATTTTAGACCTTAGTTTCTTAAAACGATTAAACAATCGATTTGGAGGAATTGTGTTTCTATCTTAATACAAAAAAATCTCAATGAAACGATATCCATTGAGATTTAAAATTTTTAAACTGAAGTCAGTCGTGTTAAAATGTCATTAACAACAGCCGCCTCCAGGAGTACATGTATTGCTGTTGTTTGTGGTGATGCTTTTAAAACCACCTTGTTTTTCGGCATATACTGTAATACTAAATATACCCGTTGTTTTTGTATTAAAAGCTTCAACTTCTTCTGTCGATAGATATTTCTTTAAAATATCGTCAGGAATAACAATAGGTTTTTCTTTTTGTATTGTTACATTTTTAAATCCTTGATTTTCTATGGTTTGTATGTATTCAGATTTTTGAATCGCACCTGCAACACAACCTGCATACATTTCGGCATCTTCTTTTAATGCTTGCGGAAGCTCGCCAACTAAAACCACGTCTGAAATACTAAAATGGCCGCTCGGTTTTAGCACGCGGTGAATTTCTGAAATGACTTTAGTCTTATTAGGTACAAGGTTTAAAACGCAATTGCTTACAATGACATCGGCAGTATTATCGCTTACTGGCATATTATCGATGTCGCCTTCTCTAAATTCAACATTGTTATATCCTAGTTTGTCTGCATTAGCACGTGCTTTTTCAATCATAATAGGCGTAAAGTCTATACCTATTACTTTTCCAGCAGCACCTGTCTCGTGTCTAGCAACAAAAGCATCGTTTCCAGCTCCCGAACCTAAATCGATAACCGTGTCTCCAGATTTAATTTTAGCAAATTGTGTAGGTAGTCCACAGCCTAATCCTAAATCGGCATCTTCTACATAGCCTTTAGTTGCAGAATAATCGTCCATCATAATATTGTACACTTTGTTGCTACTTGTAGTTGCGCCACAGCATGATGATGCGTTTTCTGCTTTGCCTTGCTCTGCTATGGTAGTGTATCTTTCTTTTACAATATTTTTTAATTCTTGCTCTTTGTTCATTTTAATTTGTGTTTAGTGTATTCAGTCTTTATGTGAATTCATTACTAAAATAAAAATTGAAAACGGTGTTAAATTTAAGTCGTAAAAGATTAAAAGCCTTACTCTTAAAATCTAAATATTTATGTATTGTAATATTACGATTAAATAAGAAAATAAACATTCTAATTTTTCATTTTATGTTTTATTTAAGATGTGTTAGACCTCGAGTTTGTGCTGGATTTTTAAATCGTAAGCCTTGCTGTTTTTAAGTGATTTCTTTTTCTTAATTTTACCGCCGGAAATTCTGAACCCGTGTACTCGTGAAAACGTGCGTGTTCAGGCGAATTCCTTAATATAATCTCCCTAAAAATTAAAAACTTATGCTAGACGATTTTCTATTTTATGTTGAATATGGTATAAACCATGTGTTAGATATTAATGGTTACGACCATGTATTATTTCTTATGGTTTTAACTGTTGCGTATGTTTTTAAAGATTGGAAGCGTGTTTTAATTTTGGTTTCTCTTTTTACATTAGGTCATACAATTTCTTTAATATTAGCGGCTTACGATGTAGTAAAAATAAATGGAGTAATTGTCGAATTTTTAATTCCTGTTACCATATTTATTATGGCCGTTTATAATTTGTTTACCGCAGGTAAAACGCTTAATAAAGGGGTGGGGCTGTTGTTCTTTTCGGCTTTATTTTTCGGAATAATTCACGGCTTAGGTTTTGCAAGAGAGTTTCATTTATTAATTGGTGGAGCAAGTCAGAAACTTTTACCCTTATTAGAATTTGCTTTAGGGATAGAAGTTGCTCAAATTATAATAGTATTTGTAGTTTTATTTGTTGGGTATATCATGCAAACCGTATTTAGGTTTAGTAAACGTGACTGGGTTTTAGTGGTGTCGTCTATCGTTATAGGGTTAGTAATTCCTATGATTTTAGAAAATGAGCTCATCGCTTAGTTTCCATAAGTTTTCTCAAAAATTTAACGATTTACCATTGTTATTACACCTTTAACGGACTATCTTCGTTAATAAGTTCTTCAGTTTATAGAATTAAAGACCGTTAATTATCAGTTTTTTAATTCAAAAAAGAATGCATCACAATTTAAACTTTTTTAATGCCGAACAAAAAGCAGCTTAAGTACGACAAGGCTTATTTACGAATAGCTAGGGAGTGGGGAAAATTATCGTTCTGTGAACGCAAACAAGTGGGAGCAGTTATTGTTAAAGATAGAATGATTATTTCTGATGGATTTAATGGAACTCCAACAGGATTCGATAATTTTTGCGAAGATGAAGCAGGGTATACCAAATGGTATGTCTTACATGCCGAAGCTAATGCGATTCTTAAAGTAGCAGCTTCTACACAATCTTGCAAAGGTGCAACCTTATACATTACTCTCTCGCCTTGTAAAGAGTGTAGTAAGTTAATACATCAAGCTGGTATTGTACGTGTGGTATATTGCAATAAATATAAGGACAATTCTGGTTTAGATTTTTTAGAAAAAGCAGGCATACAAATAGAATATATTGAAGATTTATCGGCGTAATGGGAATAAGAAAAACATATTTACCTTTAATTATTGGGACTGCTATGGCGGTCGGGATTTTTATTGGAGGTAAGTTAAATTTTTCTGATACTTCCGATAGGTTATTCACTTCTAATAGTAAAAAGCAAAAACTTAATCGCTTAATAGATTATATCGACTACGAATATGTAGACGATGTTAATACCGATAGTATTGTAGATATTACGGTAAATGGTATACTCGAAACCTTAGATCCGCATTCGGTTTATATTCCTAAAGAGGATATGGAGCGTGTTTCAGAAAATATGAAAGGTGATTTTGTAGGTATTGGTGTGCATTTTTATACATATAAAGATACCGTTACTGTAATACGTACGGTAGACGATGGGCCAAGCGCCAAAGCAGGAATTTTAGGAGGTGATCGTATTATTTTTGCCGACGGAGATTCGCTTTTCGGAAAATATTTAGACAACCTAGATATAGTTCATCGTTTAAAAGGTCCTATAAATTCTAAAGTGCATTTAAAAGTATTCCGTAAAGACACCAATCAAATTTTAGATTTCGATGTTGCTCGGGATGTAATTCCAATAAGGAGTGTAGATGCCAGCTATATGCTAACAAATACGTTGGGCTATATTAAGGTAAATCGCTTTGCTGAATCTACATATAGAGAATTTAAAAAAGCATTACTCGAATTAAAAGCAGAAGGAGCAACCGAAATAACTCTCGATTTAAGAGATAATCCAGGTGGTTTTTTAGCTGTTGCCGAGCAAATTGTTGATGAGTTTTTAGAGGATGAAAAACTAATTCTTTTCACAAAAAATAAAAGAGGAAATATTGACAAAAGCTTTGCTACCGAAAAAGGTGATTTTGAAACGGGTGAAGTTTATGTTTTAATTAATGAAAATTCGGCTTCGGCAAGTGAGATTGTAGCAGGAGCTTTACAAGATAACGATAAAGGTACTATTGTAGGTAGGCGCTCTTATGGTAAAGGCTTAGTGCAACGTGAGATGGAGTTAGGCGATGGGAGTGCAGTGCGCTTAACCGTATCTAGATATTACACGCCTACAGGACGCTCAATACAGCGTTCTTATAGTGACGGCAATAAAGATTACTATGCCGAATATTTAGAGCGATTAGAAAGCGGAGAACTTCTAGATTCAGCAAAAATAATAGTGGCAGATTCTTTAAAATTTACCACACCTAAAGGAAAAGTGGTGTATGGTGGAGGCGGAATTATTCCAGATGTGTTTGTGCCGTTTTCAACAAATGAGGAGAATGAAACCTTATGGTTTTTAGAAGACCGCGGATTTATTAATTATTTTATTTTCGAAGAGTTAGAAAAAGACAGACACGTTTTCGATGGTCACAATAGAGAAGAGTTTGTAGAAACTTATGAAGTGAGCGACGATTTAGTAACTAAATTTCAGGATTATATTAATGCCCGAATGGCTGCGAGTATCTCTTTTCTTTCTCATCCAGCCCAAGTAAAATTATATTTAAAAGCTGCAATAGCCGACCAATTATTTGGTAAAGGAGCTTATACAGAAGTCTTTATTAATGAAGACGATATGGTTAAAAAAGTTATTGCACTAAGCGAGCAGCATTAAAATACTTTAACGCTGCTGCTTCTTTTATGTCTACTTATTTTCTGTTTTTAAGCTTATTTTCAATGCTTTTAGATGTGTTTAATATCAGCAATAATACAATAGCACATAATAACGCCATTATTGTAATTAAGGCAACAATACTTTCATCTCCAAAAGGATTATTAAAATCTATTTGAGTGCTATTAAAAATAATAAGAGCAATCGCGATTACCGATAAAATGATTGAGAATATTTTCATATTATATAAATAAGGCTTTAATGTTGTGTGCAAATAGTTTTACTGCAATGGCTAGCAATATAACACCAAATACTTTACGAATGATGTTAATTCCTGTTTGTCCGATTATACGTTCAATTGCAGACGACGTTTTTAACACAATGTAAATTAAAATAACGTTTGCTAGTACTGCCACAATAATATTTTCTGTTCTAAATTCAGCTCTAAGCGAAAGTAAGGTTGTTAAACTACCAGGTCCCGCAATTAAAGGGAATGCCAACGGAAACACCGTGGCTGTAACCGAACTTTGTTCTTCTTGCTTATAAAGTGTAATACCTAATATCATTTCTAAAGCGATAAAAAATAGGATAAAAGACCCAGCAACAGCAAAAGAGTTTACATCTATACCAATTAGTTTTAAAATACTATTTCCTAAAAATAAGAATACAATTAAGATAACACCAGCAATTATAGATGCTTTCTCACTTTGTATATGTCCCATTTTTTTACGTAAATCAATAATAATAGGAATATTTCCTATAATATCTATTACAGCAAATAAAATCATAAACGCTGTAAATATTTCTTTAATATCGAATTGCATAGTTTTAATCTTGATTTTTAAATTTTCGGCAAAAGTACTAGATTAAACAGACTATCTATAATAATTAAATATAAAGTTTGTCTATTTTTGCAGCATGTTTCAAATAGGAAAAACCATAATTTCAGAAGAGATTATCGAGAAAGATTTTCTCTGTAATTTGTCGGCGTGTAAAGGTGCATGTTGTATTGATGGCGATGCTGGTGCGCCGTTAGATAAAGAAGAAGTGAAAATTCTTGAAGATATTTACCCCAAGGTAAAACCATTTTTAAGACAGGAAGGTATAGATGCTATTGAGGCTCAAGGTACATCTATAGTTACAGATTTTGGCGATTTAGAAACGCCTCTTATTAATGGTGCAGATTGTGCGTATGTTATTTTCGATGAAAAAAAGACTGCCCTTTGTGCTATCGAAGAAGCTTATAATCAAGGTGAAGTAGATTGGAAAAAGCCCGTGTCTTGCCACTTGTACCCAATCCGAATTAAAGATTTTACAGAGTTTTCTGCCGTTAACTACGACCGCTGGGAAATTTGCGACGATGCCTGTTCTTTAGGTAAAGAATTAGGCGTGCCTATCTATAAGTTTGTTAAAGAGGCTCTAATTAGAAAATTTGGTGAAGATTGGTATATGGAACTTGAAAAAGTTGCCGAAACCTATAAGTAGATTATGCTTTACCAGAATGTGGAATAGGGATTTGTAACAGTACTTTTGTTCCTATAGCTTTATTCCTATCGTTGTATAAATCTTCAATTTTAAATTTATAATCGTTGGCATAGCGTCTAGAAAAATTAGCTAGACGTGCTTTTGTAATAGCAATACCTACAGATTTTCGTTTTAGAATTTTCTGACTGTTTATGCGTTCAGATTTTGCTCGTCCAATACCGTTGTCTTCAATGCTAATATTTATATAATCAGGGGCATTTTGATAAACGTATAAATCTATTGTTTTATTATTCTTTTTAGACGACAAACCATGCCACAATGCGTTTTCCAAGAACGGTTGTAAAATAAGCGATGGTACTCTAATGTTGCTAATATTAAGACCTTTCTCTATACCTATATTAAACTGAATTTCATTTTCGAATCTAATATTCTCAATATTTATATATAATTTCATTGTGTCTAATTCGTCTTCTAAAGTCATTTCTTTTTCTGTAGACGCAATTAGAATTTTTCGAATAAGTTTCGAGAATTTATTAAGGTAGTAAACCGCTTTTTCCTTGTCGTTATTAATTATATATAACTTGATGGAGTTTAAAGAATTAAATATAAAATGCGGATTCATTTGGCTACGTAACATATCTTGTTCTAGCGTTATAATCTGCTTTTCTTGCTTTAATTGACGGTGTCTAATAATGATGATAATCATGGTTGTAAACAACGAAATTAATATTGCTGTATACCAAAAGAATTTTTTGTTACGCTCTAACTTGCTTCGTACAAGTTCGTTTTCGTTAGCTAATTCTTGTATCTGATTATTTTTAGTTTCATGTTCGTATTCTATAATCAGGTCGTTAACGTAATTTAAATTACGCTCGTTAGTCACACTGTTTTCGTACTTAATACTTTCTTTGTAAAAAGTATATGCATTCTCATAGTTTTCAGATTTAGCATACAGTTCAGATAGGTGAAGTAATGCGTCTGATGAAAACATGGTTAATTCGTATGTTTTAGATAATTCTAGCGCTTTGTTTAAGTTTATTTTGGCTTCTTCGTTTTTGTCAAGTCGCTCTTGTGCCCAACCTAGATTGACATACGTTTGTGCTAAATAATATTTGTCTCCAAGTTCTATGGCATTATCTAAAGTGTTAGATATTAATTCTAGAGCCTCTTCGTATTTTCCTTGTTTAATATAAATCTGGGTCATAGAATTATAGCAAATAACACGACCTATTTTAGAGTCTAATTGTTCATTATAATCTAAGGAGATTTTATAATTATCTAATGCTTGTGTTAAGTCACCTTTGTGTTCTAAGGCATAACCTATGTTTTGATAATTAATGGCTAGTCCACGTAAATTTTTATTTTTTCGTTCAATAGACTGGGAGCGTTCAAACTGCTTTAAGGCTAAATCGTATTGTTTTAGGGCTAAATAGATATTTCCCATACTGTTTCTGGAAATTGCCATACTGTGTTCTAAATCGGCAATCTCAGGATTGTTTTTAAGTGCTTTTGAGGCTATATCGTAGGCTTTCTTATGATAATCTAAAGCAGGTTTTACTAAATCCATTCTGCGATAGGCTACACCAATTAAGTTAAGTGAAATGGTGTGTAGAACATCGTTTTTTGCTTCTATGGAAATCTCCAAGGCTTTCTTGTGGTAAATTATGGCTTTTTCATATAAAGACATATTTCGTACAATAGTTCCAAGTGCATTTAAGGCGTAGGCTTCTCCTTCTAAATACGAGACTAAATGAGATTGAACTTTAAGATATTCCATCTTTAAGCTATCTTTTTTATCTCCATTTAAGGCAGCTTCTAATTCGTAATAATGAATTGGTTTTTCTTTTACCACCTGTTTTAAACGCTGAATATAAAGTGTGTCTAAAGTGTTTGTTTGAGCTTTAGAACTATAAGAACAGCATAAGAATAAAGTGAGTACCACGTACTGGATTATTCTTGTGTTAGTTAAAGCAAAAGTCGCTTGGTTTGTTTGCATGTTATAGGCGATCTAAGAAGTCTGATTTACGTTGTCTAGCTACTGGTATTTTTTTATTCGATTGCATTATCACATAACCGTCATTTTTAATATATTCTTTAATTTTAGTGAGGTTAACAATATACGAATTGTGTATTCTAAAGAAATAATGCTCCGGAAGCATCGCATTGACTTCCTTTAGTTTTTTAGTGAGTACAATTTTCTGATTATTCATTAAGAATATAGTACTGTAATTTCCGTCCGATTCCACAAATAAAATATCGTCTACTTCTACAAATAACAGTTTACCGTCGGTGTTTATTGTGATACGGTTATTGTTTAGTTTTCCGTTAAACTTAGTAAGTGCATGTTCTAATTGTGCTGTGTTGTTATGTTTAGATTTATGTTTTTTTATTTTATAAATTGTATCTCTTAAATCATCAGAATCTATAGGCTTTAGTAAGTAATCTGTTACTTCTTGCTTTATTGCTTTTATACCGTATTCGTTATAAGCAGTGGTAATGACTACTGCAAATTGGCGATTTATTAACTTGTCTAAAAACTGAAATCCATCCATTGTTGGCATTTGTATATCTAGGAATAAGCAATCTGGAGGTGTGCTATTAAGATATAAAATAGCTTCTTCTGGTGAAGTAAATGTTTTTATAACGTCTATCTCGTTTTTAAAATTCCCTAATTCCCAAGAGAGTCCTTGTATGGCTTTAGGTTCATCATCTACAATAACAGCTTTAATCATAAGTCTTAAAATATAGGATAAATATAAAGTATTAATATATTCTCATTTACTTAATTAGTATTAATTTATTTTTTTATGATTAAAAATGCTAATTACACAATATTGTTAGCTGATTATATATTTATTTGTAATTTTATTAAATAATGTATCGATATTGAAGTGAAATGCAATGTAATGTTGAAGATACTTCTGTGAGTAATTTCGCAGCGAATTATAATATTGTTAGTTGAATAAATTGATTAGTTATTTGTTAATTTTTTGGGAAAAAAGAGAACCTACTTTAGGTTCTCTTTTATTTTAAGACCATTACAACGCAGGGCCACCTGATGCTTATGACGATGGAACTCTAGTAGACATTTCAACTTGGCCTTGGATTGAAGCAGGTTTATAACAACTTACTTTTTACATACAAAAAAAGCATCCTGAAAAGAGATGCTTTTTTTGTATGAATATATGTTTTGTTTATTGACTTACAACACGAGTGCTTTTGTTATCCCATTCACTAACACTTGCAATAGCATTGTTTGAATAGTCTACTTCTTTTAAAGCATCTTCTCCCCAGAAAAACCATTTTCCAACTTTTTCGCCATTGTTATAATTTGCACCACTAAGTTTCTTTCCTGAAGTATCATATTGTTTCCATTCTCCCTGTAACTTACCATCTAATGAGTAAAAACCCGTTTGGCTTACTACACCATTATCATGAAAATAAGTAGCCTCAATTAATTGAGTATTCTCATTTAAAGTTTATTCTTTTTTTTCTTGTCCGACTGACACCACAGTCATTAATAACGCTGGTAGAAAAATTCATTTTTCCCTTTCATCTTCTCAGGGATTTTAAGTTCTAAACCTCAAAGAAAAGCAATTTTTTAAAACGGAAGCAATGGATTTGGGTAAACTTAATTTAATATTTGATATTTATTTTTATTGGATTACAACACATTATTCTGTTGACTCTTTCCAACCACACTCGAGATTACCCCAAATACTCTCCTTCCTAATAAGCCACCAACCACAACCACCCCTACCAAAAATCCACATATCTTTTAGTTTTTTGTCCACTCATTCTTCCCGAACAAAGCACAGCCTCATTTAATAAGGGACTCCCTTATTTTTTTAAGGGGGTTTAAAGTACCAACCAAACTCTCCTACCCGCACCAACTAGACAAAACAAGAACGGGGGTTGGAGTTGTGTGTCCTCCCCCACCCCCTTACCTCTCACCCCCACAAACAACAACCACTTGTTCCTCTCCTCCAAGCTCACTTCTACCCTCGCCCCACCCCCCCCCCGCGGATTTTCTGTTATTCTTATACTAAAAAAAGACACTTATTGGCCATCCTGCCGAAAAACCACCCGTGGCTATTTTAACTTTTTACCTTGTCAATATTTATCAATTACATTTATTAATAAGAACAAAACAATACATCATCTCAACAGAACTAATCCGATACTCACAAATACAAACCAACATGGCAATCAAACATATCCTTCACACCACGATCAACAACCACCGACACATCAACAGACCGCTCGACTTTCCATTTTAACGTAAATATATTACTAAAACGAAAACAGAAAAATACTGATATAACTACACGAAACTTGCACAGCTAAATACAACAAACAGATTCCATACATGCATGCACACTCAC